>JASJGV010000027.1:0-2846 GCA_033791325.1 Desulfobacterales bacterium
TTGACACCGGGTGAGATACTGGATCCGGTTAACGACCTGGTAGAGCGGTTTTCATGGATCATGATGGGCGCGACCATATCACTGGGTGTACAGAACGTTTTACTGGATGTCAGTGCCTGGTGGGTCATACAGGGCCTGGTGACAGCACTGGCCGCGTGGCTACTGATACGTTTGTGGTATCCGGGGCAGGGTTCCCAATTTAACCGGATATTATTCAGACGGGTTTTACCGTTGTTGTTGTTTATCCGTTTTGCTGTTCCTGTAATGCTTATAGCCAACGATATGCTTTACCAGGAATTCCTTGAGCAGCGTTTTGAGCAGAGCACCGAAATCATCACCGAGGCAGGCAGGGAGCTGGAGCAGATCAAGGCGGAAACGAGCACCGGGGACGCCACGGACAATGATGACAGCATGCTGGGCTCCCTGGCACGCGCGTGGAGCAGTACGGTTGACTCGATAGATTTGTCCGCAAGACTGGAGCGTATGCAGGCACAAGCGGCGGCGGTTATAGAGCACTTGATACAGTTGAGCGTGGTATTTGTTCTTCAAACGGCTTTGCTGCCGGTGGTTTTTCTGTGGTTTTTTACACAGGTCATAAAAAGGTTGTTCCAACCCATGAGAATAAAGGCAACTCCGGAGTAGTCGGAATCTCGCACAAAAACGACTTTATGTAATCGAAACCCGAACTATGGCCAGTCCGCCGAATTTCCTGCAATCACCTGATTGACGTAAATATCAAAATATGACATATTTGTCTATATATGACATGAATGGCAATAAGTGACATTTATGGCAAGTATTTGGAAAAAGGAAAGCCCTGAACAACATTCACCGGCATGGAGTTTTCCAGGAGGTGCCAGGATGTTGATAAAAACGGTCCGTATCTGCTGGTAAAAGGGAGCACAGAGCATCGGTCCTGAAACAGGCCGTGCTTTGTCTCGTGTGAAGTTTTTACAGGTTCGTCACCTATGCCTTTTAAAAGCGATCAAACCTCGAGGTGACCAGCCCTGGGGTTGAGTCAGGGAATGATAGTTCAAAGAACACGGAGAGCCCTATGATTGAACCCGCCAAGCCAGCTTTGCGCGAGGTCGCGATCCTCACACGTGCTGTTGAAAGAGTCTTCAGGAAACTAATCCGGATGCTGATCGGAAAAATGTCGCTGAAAAAACTTCAGGAAATGATTCAAATTATTTTCATTGAAGAGGCCGAAGCGAAATTAAAAAAGGAGGCGCCCGGGAAAAATGTAGCATTGGGTGAAATCGCTTTACAGACGGGTGTCGACACGCGGACCATCAAGAAAATCAGGACCTACATTGCGCTCAGCAACCCCATTTACCAGGATGTTGCTTTTCTTGACGGCTTTATGCCCTTGTTCAAAGTATTTGACCTTTGGATGAATGATGCCAGGTTTTTTGATACCGATACCCAAAAACCACGACGGCTGGACATAGAGGGTGATGGGGCAAGTTTCTCCGAACTGGTCAATGTGGCAATTCAATCGAGGGGCTTAACAACGCGGGCGGTTCTTAGACGATTGAAAGAAATTGACGTCGTCGACGTGGACGCCCGGACCGGCACAGTGGTTCTAAAGCAGGAAGACAATGTATTCATCAGTAAAGATGACCTTGACCTGCTGGATGTCGGTTTGACTGCGATAGGGAACCTCGTGAGCACGGTTAATCATAATATTCAGAACCATTTGAACGAAGACGCCAAGTACTTCCAGAGGGGATGTTGGAATTATCAGTTCAATCCGGAAAATATCGACCATGTCCGGAGCACAATTCACAGATACCTGAGAAAAGTGGATGCGCAATCCAGGGATCTGATTTCCACTTTGTCAGAACCTGAAGGCCAACAAGGTCAAGTAACTGCAGGTATCAGTATGTTCTACTTCGAGGAGTTCCCGCTGGCCTGAAGAACTGAATGCCGCATGGGGATCCGTCGTGGTCACCCATGGCAACCTATCCTTCGTCCAAATCGTTCCACCTTTCTGCACATCCCGTACGCGGGTTTAGCACTTTTGTTGTTAGCACTTTGATCAAAAGCGCGTGTTTACAACATGACGGGTAGTTTTCTTACAAGCAGGCAATTGACATTAATGGCAGTATATGACATATTAGTCAATAAGAGGCATAAATGGCAATAAATGACATTTTAGTCAATATTTAAAATACAGAACTGAACAAGCGATAAAGATGGCAGCGTAAAGCGGCAAAGGGGGAGCTTTACAGATTGCCAGGAAGGGGAATCTGATATTGCTTGTAAAGGGGGGAAGACAAAGCACCGGTCTTGAGATAGTCCGGGCTTTGTCTTATGCGGAGAAAAGTAAAATAAATGTGTGAACTGACTGCTCATGAGCGTTTTGAGTGGAATGCGTTAGAAAACCAGATAGAAACAGGGAATGAAATACCACAAACAGCACGGAGAGCCTTATGACCACATCCGTTAAAAACGATTTGGAAGATGTTGCAATTCTCACTCTGGCCGTCGAAAGTGTTTTCAGAAAATTGATTCGATTGCTGATCGGGAAAATCTCCTTGAAAAAGCTGCAGGAAATGATCCAGGTTATTTTTGTGGAAGAAGCCGAAGTAATTTTAAAAAAGGAAAAACCAGGAAAGAATGTCGCTTTGTCGGCCTTGGCGGTTGTGAGCGGTATTGATACCCGGACGCTAAGCAGGATAAAGGCTAAAGAAAGTTATCTGAAACCATTCCACAAGGAAAAACGCTTTTTGAGGCAGATTACGCCGGAGTGCAGTGTTTTGGACGTGTGGGAAAGCAGCGAAACCTACAAAAACCCGAAGACAGGTAAGCCAATAGTACTGCCGATCAATGGACCAAAACCC
>JASJGV010000028.1:0-3125 GCA_033791325.1 Desulfobacterales bacterium
GGAAATTGCCAGCCTTTTGAGTATCAGTCGTTTCAAGGTTAGCCGCATCCTGAAAAAAGCGGTGGAAGAGGGGATTGTTTCCATCACGATTAACGATCCGATGAGCAATCTTATTGAAATGGAAATTGAACTGGCCAAAAAGTTTGGCCTCAAGAAAACCGTTGTCGTCAGGACCGTTGCATATAATGGAGAGACCCCCATTGACCAAATTGGAAGGGCCGGAGCCCAGTATTTAGAAAAGATTGTTACCGGATACAAGATACTCGGTGTCACCTGGGGCAGAACACTGCGGCACATGATCAGCAATATCGATGAAATGAATGCCGGCGATCTGACCATCATTCAACTCAGCGGTGGCATGGGAACCATCGAAGGAACCGATACCAATATGCTTACGATGATGCTGGGACAAAAGCTTGGTGCTAAACCGCTTTTGTTGCAATGCCCGGTGGTCGTCAAGGATAAACATACTAAAAATGCTCTATTGCAGGAGAAAAGCGTTGCCGAAATCTTAGACCTTGCTCGCACAACCGATCTGGCGCTGGTCGGTATCGGCCTGCTTGACCGGCAGGGATTACTCTGGCAGTCCGGTATGATGGAGGAACAGGACTATACGGTTCTGAAAAATGCCGGAGCGGTCGGCGCTATATGCGGGCGCTGCTTCGATATCAACGGCACGCCATGCGTTTCGGACTGGGATGACCGCGTCATCGGATTGACACTGAATGAATTGAAAAATATCAAACACAAGGTTGGTATCGCTTTTGGCATGGAAAAGCTGAATGGCATTATCGGTGCCTTGAATGGCCGGTATCTGGATGTGTTGATAACCGATGAGGATGTTGCCGGCTGTCTGTTGTCTTCATCATGACGTGGTCATATGAACCTGGCAACTAAATAGTCAACTCCGTCATGCCGGACCTATATCCGGCATCCAGTTCTTTTCTGGGTTCCCGCCTACGCGGGAATGACAACCCTCGGGTATTTAGCCGCCGGATCAATATATTTCAGGAGCAGTATGGCATACAGCATAGCATTAGATTCGATTGCCTGCATTGGTTGTGCCGCCTGCACCTGTTGCGAGTATTTTGAAATGCGTGATGACATGAAAGCCCATGCTGTTCAAACCCTTGTTTCTGAAATCGGCTGTATTCCGGAGGTGGCCGAAGAGTGTCCTGTGGACGCTATTACCTATAGCCCGAACAATTAAATTTGAATTCATCCCCGCTGCTTGCAGTGGGGATGAATTCAAATTTAATTGTGCTACGATTTAATTTTTAAAACGCAAATAGATGGAGCAGAGAATGACTTCAAAAATTCATCCCATACGGATTCCCTTTCAACTGCCGATTAACGAAAAAAAGAAAGTCGACCGGATTGTCTACAGTTATATCGTCACTGGAAAGGAGTTGTGCCTGATCGATACAGGAACGGTTGGAGGTGAGCATTATATTGTCTCGGCACTGTCTGAAATGGGCTTTTCCGTAAAGGACATAAAACTTGTCATCAACACCCATGAACATCCGGATCACGTGGGGGGCAACACCTTTTTCAAAGAGAATGCCCGGCCAAGGTTTGCCTGTCATGCAGATGCGGCGCGCTGGATTGAGTCTCTGGGGATTCAATTCAAAGAACGACCGGTGCATGGTTTCTATTCTCTGGCCGGTCAATCCATCCAGGTTGATCAAAAATTACAGGATGGAGACGAAATTGATCTTGGAGGAGGTACAAGCTTAAAGGTTATTTTTACACCCGGGCATTCACCCGGATCCATCTCCCTGTTCTGTCCCCAGGACGGATCTCTGATTGTGGGGGATGCCATTCAACCCGTTGACGGTCTGCCGCTTTATAATGATCTGGCCCGGACACGCGAATCATTGAAACGCCTGATGAATCTTTCTGGTGTGAAAAAGATGTACCTGGCCTGGGTGGAAAAGCCGTACACAGGGGAAGGGATCAAAGAAGCGATTATGACGAGCCTGGATTATCTCGACCGCATTGACGCTATGGTAAAAGATGTGGTGGGTGAACTGCCACAGGATGCATTATCCGAAAACATCACCCGTGAGGTGTTAATCCGCGTGGGTCTGGAGCCGCCGCCCGTCATGCCCATGACCATCGAAAGCATCATGACCCACGTGTCCTGATCATCCTTTTTTCAGGTGAGCCATTTCTTCCAGCACAGCGCAGACAGATGCGGTGTCCTGTTGTGACCGGCCGCCGGCAAGTGCCTGGGTGTATATCTGGCAGGATGTTGAAAGCAGGGGGGTGGGGCACTGCAGAGCTTTTGCAAAAGCGCTGATAATATCCAGGTCTTTCTGAAAGACACCCACCTTCATGGTGGCTTCGTCGTACTTCCCGGCCGTCATCATGGGTCCCCTGACTTCAAACATGCGTGAAGTGCCGGCACCATCACTGATGACTTTATAGATGAGTTCCGGGTCCAGTCCCGCCTTTTTCCCCAGCACAAAGGCTTCGGCAGAAGCCACATTGTGAATGGCCACCAGCAGGTTGGCGATGAATTTCATCTGGGAACCGGTGCCGAACTCACCGATATAATAATTGACCCGTGCAAAGCCGTCAAATACAGGCTGACAGCTTTCACACAGCTGTCGATCCCCTGATGCGTACACCGCCAGGTCCTTGGTGACCGCCTGGGCACCGGTGCCGCTTAAAGGACAGTCAAGCATGGTCATCCCTGCCTTTTTCAACTGGTCAAAGGCTTCTTGTTTGGCTTCGATGGGGAAGGTGCTGACCTCAATAACGACCAGACCTGATTTAGCGGTGCTAAGAAGACCATCCGGACCGTTGACCACGTCTTGCAGGGCAGCCACACTGGGCAGGGAAGTGATCACCACGTTGGTGGCCTCAGCTATCTCTCGAACGCAAGTCGCCCCGCTGCCACCCTGGCCTACCAGGGTGTGGATACACTCAGAACGAACATCATACCCAATCACCGTGAAACCGGCTTTGAGCAGGTTGGCCGAAATGGCAGACCCCATGATTCCCAGACCAATAACGCCTATTTTCTGATTCATTCTTTCAGACCCTATCGTTTCAGCAGTTTACTGCCGTAAAGACCGGTGGGCTTTATCAGCAGGATGAGCAACATAATGGCAAAGGGT
>JASJGV010000029.1:0-8229 GCA_033791325.1 Desulfobacterales bacterium
GCTGAGGGAAGTGCTCGACAGATATGGCAATAGCAGATAGTAATCTGTACGTTCATATTTAAAAGTTTACATAATATACCTTATCAGACGTTAAGGGTTTATTAATTCATGCAGCCTGCATCCGCCCAAAGACATATTTTATCCGTTTCAGAGCTCACTTCACAAATCAAGTCCCAGCTGGAAACACAATTTCCTTTTATCTGGATTACGGGTGAGATTTCCAACTTTCGCGTTCCTGTATCCGGGCACTTCTATTTTTCTCTCAAGGACCCCAAGGCTCAAATCAATGCCGTGATGTTTCGGGGGCAAAACAATCAGTTAAAGTTTGACCCTGAAGACGGCATGCAGATAAACGGGATTGGACGAATAAGTCTGTATGAGCCCAGGGGCACCTACCAGATTATTTTAGAATACATGGAACCCAGTGGTGTCGGCGCATTACAGGTTGCATTTGAGCAACTCAAGCAGAAACTGGCTTCTGAAGGACTATTTAAGGATGAACATAAATTAGCTATTCCTTTTTTACCACATAAAATTGGTGTGATAACCTCATTAACCGGCTCGGTCATTCATGATATCATCAGAGTGCTGAACCGCCGATTTGCCAATATTCCCCTCGAAATAGTCCCTGCCAAGGTACAAGGCAATGATGCGCAAAAAGAGCTGATGGATGCCATTCGCGTGCTGAACGAACGTGGTGATGCTGATGTGATCATTCTGGCACGCGGTGGCGGTTCCCTTGAAGACCTGCAACCATTTAATACCGAAGGTCTTGCCAGGGAGGTCTTTGCATCTTAACTCCCGATTATTTCTGCTGTTGTACATGAAACCGATTTTACACTTGCCGATTTTGTTGCAGATCTGCGGGTACCAACACCATCGGCAGCAGCTGAAATTGTCGCCCCTTTGAAAATTGATCTGGAACGACAGATTTTCGATCTCCAAAGAAAATTGATGACCACGTTTTCCAACTATCTTCGATTTTTGAGAACATACCTGAGAGAGTTTTCCAGGCGCCTGATCGATCCCCGAAAAAAAATTCAAGACTTGAGGATCCGAACCGATGACTTAACCGGTCGCCTGATCCGGTCATGCGGCCAGGATATTCGACAACGCAGGGAGCGTCTGCATTGGCGGCTGGAAAAACTGCAGACTTTTTCACCAGCGACCAGACTGCCTTATCTTAAATCTAAACATGATCAATTGAATCACAACCTGCTGTCATCAATGCATATTTATGTAAATGGCAAGAATAGCAATCTTTACGCATATCGATCCAAGCTGTCCGCCTTGAGCCCCATGGCCATTCTTGAAAGAGGCTACAGCATTACCCGTTCTCTCCCAGACGCTCAGGTGGTCCGGGATGCCGAAAGTGTCTCGCCGGGAGATCGTTTGCAAATTCTTCTTGGAAGCGGCTCCTTGGAAACCCATGTTACCGGGCGGACGATGGGAAAAAAGATAGGGACCAAGGATGTCATCACCTAAAACCTAAAACGTAACACCTAAAACCGTAAGGAAACCCAAAATGCCCAAAATGACATTTGAAAAATCCATCCAGCAGTTGGAAGAAATCGTCCAGGAGCTCGAATCGGGTGATTTACCCCTGGAAAAGGCCATCCATCGTTTCGAAGAAGGGATAAGTCTATCCAAGCGCTGTTCCAAAATGCTGGACGAAACTGAAAAAAAGATCTCCGTACTTATCAGGGAAACGGACAATAGTCTCTCCGAAAAACCCTTTCCCGAAGACACCAACCAAAACAATTGAAACAATGATTGATATAGAGAAATATTTAAAATCATATCAAAAGGATATAAATAAAAAGATCCTTGAGTTTCTGAAAAGCTCCGATACTTCCAACCGTATTGTGCAGGCCATGCGATATTCGATACTGGCCGGCGGCAAAAGAATCCGCCCTATTCTGGCCATAGCCGCTGCCGAAGCCACCCATGCCCGGGTGTCAGATGTGCTGCCGGTTGCCTGTGCCGTCGAAATGATTCATACGTACTCATTGATCCATGATGACCTGCCGGCCATGGACAACGATCGCCTCCGTCGCGGCAAACCCACGTCCCACATTCAATTTGACGAAGCCACCGCTATCCTGGCCGGTGATGCCCTGTTGACACTCGCCTTTGAAATTCTGTCCTCAACGCAAAACAACACCAGTGAAAACCTGTCCCGACACCTGAAGATTATTCACGTGATGGCAAGGGCTGCTGGGTATCAGGGTATGGTTCAGGGGCAGATGCAGGATATCTGTGCCGAAGGCAACAAATTAGATCTCGATGAACTCACGACAATGCATTCGCTCAAGACCAGCGCTCTCATCGAGGCCTCTATCGTTGCCGGCGCATTGTTAGGAAACGCCGGCCAAAAAAAAATGGATAGCCTGCGTTCCTATGCACAACACATCGGTCTGGCATTTCAGGTCATCGACGATATTTTGAATGTTTCGGGAGATCCTGTAAAACTTGGTAAAGCAGTGGGAACCGATACGGACAGAGGGAAAAACACATTCCCGGGACTCATGGGGATGACGAAAGCCACAGTATATGCCGATAATCTTATTCAAAGCGCCTTGAAAACATTGACGCTTTTTGATAACAAGGCAGATCCTTTGCGTGCTATTGCGCATTATATAATTGACCGAAACAATTAATGAACATCCAACTTGGAAAAAGGAGCTGTAACCCATTTGTATTTACTTGACAAAATATCTTCGCCTCATGATTTGAAAAGCCTTTCCCGAAACGAGTTAAAATTATTGTCAGGAGAAATTCGCAAACGGATTGTTGATGTCGTATCCCAGAAAGGTGGACATCTCGCCTCCAGCCTGGGGGCTGTTGAGCTAACCGTTGCCCTCCATTACGTGTTTGACACACCCAAAGATAAAATCATTTGGGATGTCGGACACCAGACATATGCGCATAAAATCCTTACCGGGCGAAATGATAAATTCGAAACGATTCGACAGTTTGGCGGTCTTTCGGGGTTTACCCGAAGAAACGAAAGCCCTTATGACACCTTTACAACCGGTCATAGCAGCACCTCCATCTCGGCAGGGCTCGGAATTGCCGCTGCCAAATACCTCAAAAAGGAAAGATCAGAAGTGGTCGCCGTCATCGGTGACGGTTCCATGACCGCGGGTCTGGCCTTCGAAGCCCTTAATCAGGCGGGTGATTCACACAAAGACAAGGACCTGATCGTAATCCTGAACGACAACGAGATGTCCATATCCAAGAATGTGGGCGCCCTCTCCTCCCTGCTGAGCCGGACGCTTTCTGGTAAACGTCTGCAAGACTGGCGTAAAGAGTTCGGTGTCTTTCTGAAATCACTCCCTAAGGTTGGTGACGGCATATATCAGTTTGCCAAACGCTCAGAGGATTCCTTCAAAACCTTTGTAACTCCCGGCATGCTCTTCGAAGCCTTCAATTTTGAATACTTCGGCCCCATCAACGGCCATAACATCGATCACCTTATCGATATCCTGAAAAACATCCGATTTCGAAATGAGCCCGTCCTGCTGCATGTGGTAACGACCAAAGGCAAGGGGTATCTGCCGGCGGAAAGAAACCCGGTCTATTTCCATGGATGTGGCAGCTTTGATATCGAAACCGGCACATGCGCACCTTCCGATATTGACATTCCCTCCTATACAGACGTTTTCGGTCGCACCATGCTGGCACTCGCAAAACTGGACGAGAAGGTCCTGGCCGTCACAGCGGCCATGCCGGAAGGTACCGGCTTAGCAGCGTTTTCAGAATCATTTCCGGATCGTTTTTTCGATGTTGGCATCGCTGAACAGCATGGCGTCACATTTGCGGCAGGATTGGCAAGTGAAGGATTCAAACCAGTTGTGGCCATATATTCCACATTCCTGCAGCGAGCATTCGACCAGGTGCTGCATGACGTCTGTCTGGAATCCCTTCCGGTGGTGTTTGCCATTGATAGAGGGGGTATCGTGGGGGAGGATGGTCCCACCCACCAAGGGGTTTTCGATTACGCCTACTTAAGATGTTTGCCCAACATGGTTGTCATGGCACCCAAGGACGAGGACGAACTTCGCCATATGCTCAAGACAGCCATATCCCATGACGGGCCCATTGCACTCCGGTATCCCCGTGGAATCGGTGTGGGTGTAGCGTTGACTTCGCCCCTTTGCACACTTCCCATTGGCAAAGGAGAGGTTCTGAAACAGGGTGATGATCTGCTGATCCTTGCCGTGGGAAGCAGCGTCATCGAGTCTTTGTCAGCCCATACGCAACTAATGGCCGAAGGTATCAAGTCAACAGTGGTCAACTGCCGCTTCATCAAACCATTGGACACGGAATTGATAGCGGACCTAGCCAAGCACATCAAGAAAATCATCACTGTCGAAGAAAATGTGCTCCATGGTGGTTTTGGCAGTGCCGTTCTCGAATGTTTGAACGATCAGGACATAGCCAATGTCCGGGTCAAACGGATCGGTATCGCAGATACCTTTGTGGAACATGGTTCACAGCAGCAATTACGGTCCGCCTATGGTGTAGATGCCACCGCCATCGTTAATACGGCCAGACAACTGTTGGACCGGTAGATACCCGGATCCATAGGATCACGTTTTGTAACTGGAATACATTATGCCCCAAAATAAAGTCAGGCTCGATGTTTCCCTTCTCGATAAAAAGCTCGCACCCACCCGGCAGCGTGCCCAGGCCCTGATACTGGCCGGCAGGGTGCTCGTCAACCAGGAACCCGTGACCAAGCCTGGAATCCGGGTTTCCGAGAGTGACCTTATCGTCATCAAGGGGACCGATATGCCTTATGTCAGTCGCGGGGGCGTCAAACTGGCGGAGGCACTGACACAATTCCAGATAGATGTTGCGGGTCAACATTGCATGGATGTCGGCGCATCCACCGGCGGTTTTACGGACTGTCTTCTTCAGAACGGTGCGAGGCATGTGGTTGCGGTTGATGTCGGATATGGACAGATTGCCTGGAAACTGCGACAGGACCCGAGGGTTACTATCCTGGAAAGAACCAACATCCGATATCTGACGGGCGATAAAGTTCCATTTCCAGTCGAACTGGCGGTTATCGATGTCTCTTTTATCTCTTTAAAAATTGTCGTACCGGCTATTCGAAATTTTCTGAAAACCGATGCCACCGTGGTAACCCTCATCAAACCACAATTCGAGGTAGGCAGGACACGTGTCGGCAAGGGGGGGGTCGTGAAAAACCCCGCACTGCATGAAGAGGTGATTCAATCGCTATCGCAATTCTTTGAAACAGTCGGATTCCGGGTTCATGGTCTCGTCCCCTCCCCTATCACCGGGCCTAAAGGAAACAAAGAATTTTTCTGTCATATGACAATAAACCCCATCGTTGCATAAACAACATGGCAAAGTATAGATAATAACTTGTTATTATTTATAATATCATTGCTATAGCGCCTTTTTCTGAATATTCCCCCAGGTTAATTCTAAGGAGGGCGTATATTTTGCAATGTTGTTTACCCTGCGGGAAAGCCGGAGAACTTCAGATCCTGCGTTGCTGAGGGTTCGAAGTAAAAAACTACGACTTCACCCTCAGTCGCCTTGACTCTGAAGCTCCCCGGCTTTTGCAACGCTGGGGTAAAATCGTAAAACGATTTTATGGATCCCCACGGGTAAACCCGTGGTCCCATTAAAATACCCGGACCGGCATAGAGAGGTCATTTTTTTTTGAGTTACGCTTGATTTTTTTATCCATACCATATAAATAATTTCTTTTTGGATCATCTCTATAGGGGTTGTCATAAATATGTTCCTAATGAGTCTTACGGCTCCAGGAGTTTCCGTTTTTTTCAAAAGAACATATCATGGTCAATCTGTATCACTAATGTAGTGCCCTGCCGGATTGATGATGTTCCTACTGCTTTATGTTACTACTATCCGGTTGTATTTCATCATCAATCCGGTGGGCACAAGGCATAGCCTGGTTTGATATGTCCTATTGTACTTAGAAGCGACATCGTCGCGTATTATAAAATCGTGTAACGATTTTATTCAGGGAGGAGCATAGATGAGCGCAGCATTTGATGAATTGAGAAACATCGTTTTTTTAGCTCATGGCGGTGCCGGGAAAACATCTCTGGCGGAGGCCATACTGTTCAAAGCAGGTGTCACCAATCGTATTGGAAGGGTTGAAGATGGTAATACCGTTATGGATTTTGAACCTGAAGAACTCAAAAGAAATTCCAGCATCAGCAGCGGTTTCTGCCAATATGACTGGAAAAAACATACCGTCAATCTCATCGACACGCCCGGGGATCAAAACTTTTTCAGTGACACCAAGCTCTCCATGCAGGCTGCAGATGCCGCGGTTGTTCTGGTCGATGCCGTCGACGGCGTCAAGGTACAAACCGAGCAGGCATGGGAATTTGCTGCCGACATCCATCTGCCTTGCATCATTTTCATCAACAAACTCGACAGAGAACGGGCCGATTTTTCCCGCACACTCGAGGATATATCCAACTGCCTGGATCTGAAACCGATCACACTGCACCTGCCCATCGGGAAAGAAGATAATTTCAAGGGCATTGTCGACCTCGTCACCATGAAATCGTACACCTATGACGAAGATGGAAATGTTACCAAGGGTGACATCCCGGAAGATATGCAAGACCTGGTCGATACCGAAAAAGAAAAACTGATCGAGGATGTTGCCGAAGCGGATGATGAACTCATCGAGCGATATCTGGAGGGAGAGACGCTCAGTGATGAAGATATTAAAAGCGCTTTAAGAAAAGGCGTCATTTCCAGGGTATTTGTTCCGGTGTTGTGCGGTGCTGCGGTTAAGAATATCGGTGTCGATATCTTCATGGACACCCTCAACAGCGTCATGCCATCTCCAGCAGATAAAAACCCTGTTTCCGGTATTGATCCCAAAGATGATAGCACCATTGAACGTTCACCGGATCCGGGTGAACCCTTTTCGGCCGTTGTTGTTAAAACCATCGCCGATCCATACGCGGGCCGACTATCTATTTTCAAGGTTTTATCAGGCACATTGGGGTCAGAAGGAAATTTTTACAATGCAAGCAAAGAAGTCAAAGAGCGGTTCAACCAGTTGCTCACCATTTTCGGGAAAGAACAAAAACCGGCCACAGGCGCAGGCCCCGGTTCCATCGTTGCAGTTGCAAAACTGAAGGAGACAACCACCGGAGACACCTTATGTGATGAAAGCAGCAAAATTCGGTATCAGTTTGCAGAACCACTGCCGAATCTCATTTCCTTTGCCCTTCAACCCAAATCTAAAGGAGATGAAGATAAAATATTCAGTTCCATTTTCAAACTGCTCGAGGAGGATCCGGCCTTGAAGCTCGATCGAAACCTGGAAACCCATCAGATTCTCCTCTCAGGTGCCGGGCAGGTCCATATCGAGGCCACGATTGAAAAACTAAAAAGAAAATATAATGTCGCAGTGAATTTGAGCACCCCCAAAGTGCCCTACAAAGAGACGATCAAGAAAAAGACACGGGCACAGGGAAAACATAAAAAACAGTCCGGCGGGCATGGTCAATACGGTGATTGCTGGATCGACATGGAACCACTGCCCAGTGGGGCTGGTTTCGAATTTGTGGACGGTGTCGTGGGGGGCGTCATACCCCGGCAGTATATTCCGGCCGTAGAAAAAGGGATCATCGAAGCCTCCAAAAAAGGGGTTCTGGCCGGATTCCCCTGTGTCGATTTCAGGGTGACCCTGAATGACGGTTCGTTTCATGCCGTGGACTCTTCCGAGATGGCGTTTAAGATTGCCGGCTCCCTGGCTTATAAAAAGGCAGCTGAAAGCGCAAACCCCATCTTGCTGGAACCGATCATGAAAGTGACCATCACGACCCCTGACGAATACATGGGTGATATCATGGGTGATCTGAATGGACGGCGTGGCAGAGTATTGGGTATGGACAGTGCCGGAAAAAATCAGGTCATCAACGCCAATGTACCCATGTCTGAATTTCTCACCTACGCCCCGGACCTAAGATCCATGACTGGTGGCCGTGGCATCTATACCATGGAGTTTTCTCATTACGATGAAATCCCGGCACAACTGGTGGGAAAAGTCATCGAGACGGTTACTGCCGAACAAGAATAAATTCGCTGTGCGAATTGAGAAGACGCGACGTTGTCGCTTAAAAAACCTAAAAAGGCGTCATGGGAAATACTATCCATGACGCCTTTTTTTTGGGGCAAGGACTTTCCATCACT
>JASJGV010000030.1:0-15693 GCA_033791325.1 Desulfobacterales bacterium
ATGCAGGTGTCTCCGTCAACAGCCGTGAACACTTTATTGAAATCCTTGTCCAGGGCTCTGACAATTGATCGACGACTCACCTCTTCGTCATCGATAAACAAAAGTCCATTCATGGCAGATCTCCCACAAACCAGATATTTCAGGGCATCAAATCGTGTCTTGGGTGATCAGCATGCCACAAATACAATTGATTTCAATACGGGAAATACATGTATTCACTACGGAATCAAATTAGGTAATTTCATGGTTGTCGACCTATTAGAATTGTAAATATGGTAATTTTATGAATATAAATTACCTAGAATAAATAGAATCAGTCGTCTAAAGAGGGATCAAACATAATGCACTCCGATGACATTGAGTATAAAAAAATCGATGCGTTCGTGAGCCTGAAAGATAAAAGCGTTCTTGAAGTCGGCTGCGGGAATGGCCGGCTTTCATCGTTTCTGGTCCAAAAAGTCGGCACCCTGATCGCAATCGATATTGAAGAAACACGTTTAGAGGAAGCCCGACGTGCAGTCACGGGAGTGGATTTCCGCTTTGGTTCCGGCGAGTCTCTTGACTTTCCGGAAAGTTCTTTTGATCTTGTTTTATTCGGTTTTTCTCTCCATCACCAAAACGGCTTTGCCGCCCTATCCGAAGCGCAACGTGTACTGGTGCCAATGGGAGAAATTCTTATCATCGAACCGACTGAGGAGAGCGAATATTCAAAACTGGTTTCAGTATTCGAAATTGAAGAGCCGGTCCTACTCAGACGGGCTTCACAGGACATTAGATCCTTTGGCAAGGCTGTAACGCGGCAAGAAAAATTTGTAGTCGACCATTATTTTGATAATGCGGAAGCATTTTTTCAGCACTATATTTCATCTTATGGTGGCGAAACCGCGAACGAAAGAAACCTGCAAGACCTGCGGCAAATCATAGGAAAAAAACTATTCCAACCGCCGATAAGAGTCGAGGATGAGTGTCGCATTACATTAATTAGAAAGACCGCCTGAGATATTTTCTATAGATCACCGCCGACCCCAATCCCTTGATAGGAAGAGATAATATAAGGGATTATGTGTCAGACATTTTTTTGGCAGCCTCAGTGGGTATTTCTAACGATTCCCTGTACCGCTGGATCAATTCCAGGGTTTCCGTTTCCGTGGAAATGTGTTTGATGGATTCACGAAAATGCTTTGCATGACGCATGCCTTTCACAAACCAGGCGAGTCTGCTGCGCATCATGTAGCAGGCGTGTTCCTCACCAAAATAGACCACGGAGGCTCTCAGGTAGCGCGTCATCATGCGGAATCGGGAGGAGAGGTCTGTTTGGCGAAAATCCTCGCCTTTCAGCAAAGTGTTTATCTGTCCGAAAATCCATGGGTTGCCGATCGCTGCCCGCCCGACCATGACGGCATCACAGCCGGTTTCCGTCTTCATCCGGATCGCGTCCCGGGCCGTTACAATATCACCGTTACCGATGACCGGTATGGATACCGCCCGCTTGATATCCGAGATAACCTGCCAGTCCGCCCAACCCTTAAACCCCTGTGATGCCAGTCTGGGGTGAATTGCAATGGCATCCACCCCTTCCATCTCCGCAATTTTGGCGATATTCCGGGCATCGTTTCCACTCTTTTCCCAGCCGGTTCTTATTTTGATTGTCAGAGGTATTTTGATTGCCGCGCGAACGGACCGGATGACGGCCTCTGCCAGATCGGGTTGTCTCATCAGGGCTGCCCCGGAACCGCTTTTCAATATTTTTCTCACGGAACAGCCAAAGTTGATGTCGAGAATATCGGCACCAGAGGATTCGACAACTTTTGCCGCCGCTGCCATAATATCCGGGTCCGACCCGAAAATCTGCACCGAGATAGGTTTTTCCTCCGGTACACTTTCCAGCAGTTTCTCTGTTTTTCTGGATTGATGGACAAGCCCGTTGGAACTGATCATCTCCGAGCATACAAGACCACACCCGACTTCCTTTGCAATCAGACGCATGGGCAGGTTGGTAATCCCGGCCAAAGGTGCCAGAACCGTGATATTCTCTAATTTGACGTTTCCAATGTGTAGCATGTTGTTATCTTATCAACAAAATCATTTAATGGTAAAAATGCCCAATATGTAAACACGGTCATTTGATGGCCATGCTTGTTTATTTATATAGCGAGCGCTGATGTTAGGAGCCCTTGCGGCGAGTTCGCAAAGCGCCAGAGGGTTATTCATTTCGCGTTTTATGAACCCCGAAAGTTGCGTTATTGCTTAAAGTCACAATCAGGAATTTGCATAACAATACAGGCAGTTGTGATAACAGGGCTGCTGGCTGTAGGATCCTATATCCACGGATTTCATACAACCGCAGCCTGATTTGACACGCTGCCCGGTATCTTTTCCCAAAGAAACGCGCCCACCAAACAGTTTCATAATCAGGTCATTGGGTATGCAGGCACTTTTATCTATAGGTAGATCATTCGCAACTTTTTCCAGCAATTCTCTTTCACAACAGGTTTGAAGCGAGATACCCAGGCCGCCGAGTATCCGACTCATATCTCCCAGAACCCTTATTTTCTTTTCCATGGGAACATCGACAAATTCAAGGTTCGGCTGCCGGGCCAGTCGTTTCTTGATTTTCGGGTACATGTCCATAAAGCTCGTAATACACCGCCTGACACCCATGGCCGCCGCTTTTCTGGCGATCGATCTAAATTTATTCAGGTTATCTTGAATCTCATGGGTCCTGGTTTTATAAAAACAAACCGGATCAAATCGCCAGTTTATGACCCTCGGATCATAATGATTGCAAAGATATTCCAACTGAGCCAAACGCTCTTTCAATGGGGGTAACCCGGGTTCGAGTAGCTTCGACTCAGAATTTAGACTAAAATTGAAAAACAGGTGATAGCCTTTCTCCTGTAGCTGCCTGCCATAATTCCCCGTGATAAAGGAACCAAAATTTTTTGACCAAAAAACAATTGTATGCACGTCTGTCGTTGAAGCCGGCACGACAAAGGTTCTATGACTATACGGGTTCTGTACTTCGAAAAAACCCTGTTGGATCCCCAGCATAAACCAATCCATGTAAAATGCGGGAATATCTGTCCGGCGGGATGCAGAGATGACTGTCTTCATTGAACCGCAACAGTGAGCACATTCCCCGTAACTTGCTGCGAGGTTTGCGAACAAATCTGAATACGATTAAAAATTATTGATGAAACGCTCATAAATATCTATTCAGAAGGGTATGCTTACCGTTTAAAACTGCTCAGAGATATCACAGAACCATTTTTTTCCGCTTTCGGATCTTTTTTATCTGGCGAATCTTCCTTGGGGCTTTCTGTTTCCGGTTCTGGTGATTCCACCCGTTCGAGCCTCATTTGTTTGTCATCCATGGTAAAGGACTCCCCATTGATATAAATATCCCTTAATATCCAGGTAACCACCTGGAGGGGCACCTGAAGCAAAAGAAGTCTTACATGGTACCAGTCCGGTCTTGCATCGGGCAATATACTTTCAATACGTGCAAAAACCAGCGGATTCTCTTCGTAATGGATCAATACAATATCGTTTTCAGCTGCCATGGGGATAAAATGCCTCCTCTGTTTTAATGAAATCATAAACCAGAAAGTTATTATTACAAGTTATTTCTTCCGGGATATTTGTTTTTGGGATTTGAAATACCCGTGGTTTCTGTTAATAATAAAGTCGTAACACAATTTTACAGGGCGCGACGCTGTCGCTCCGATGCGAAAAGCTAAATTTTAGATATAGTGAGGTATTCATCATGGAGAAGAAATGGGTTTATCTGTTTAACGAGGTCGATCAGGCGGAAAAGCATGTGAATGGTGACTGGGAAGGTGTCCGCAGTCTACTGGGTGGAAAAGGTGCTAACCTGGCGGAGATGGCGCGTATAGGGGTTCCTGTACCACCGGGCTTCACGGTAACGACAGAAGCATGCAATGCCTATTTGAAATCAGAATCTGTTTTTTCAGATGAGATTTGGGACCAGGAGCTTCAAGCCTTGCGCGTGCTCGAAAAGGAAACCGGTAAAAAGTTGGGTGCCTCGGACAACCCCCTGCTCGTCTCCTGCCGTTCCGGTGCCAAATTTTCCATGCCGGGGATGATGGACACCGTACTCAACATCGGTCTTAACGACGAGACCGCCCAGGCCATGATCAAACTGACAGGTGACGAGCGTTTTGTCTACGATGCCTATCGCCGCTTGATCCAGATGTTCGGCAGTGTGGTCATGGGCCTGTCGGATGACCTGTTCGAACACGTCATCACGCACTATCGCAAAAGAGCGAATGTTGAGAATGACTCACAGTTGACAGCAAAAGACTGGAAAGACATTACCCAGGAATTCAAAACCATATTCCGCCGCAACGCCAGCCATGAATTCCCCATGGATCCGTACGAACAGCTCATTCTTGCCACGGAAGCTGTTTTTAAAAGCTGGAACGGAAAACGGGCCGTGGACTATCGAAATGCATCCGGCATCCCCCACGACCTGGGCACGGCGGTCAGTATCGTCACCATGGTTTTTGGAAATATGGGAGAAACCTGCGCCACGGGAGTAGCCATGACCCGAAATGGTTCAACCGGTGAGAAAATGATCGAGGGTGATTATCTGACCAATGCCCAGGGTGAGGACGTGGTCGCCGGCATTCGCCTCACCAAGGATATCACCCAGTTGAAAGAAGAGATGCCCGAGGCCTACGGGGAATTTGAAGACATTGCCGGTCGCCTGGAAAAACATTACCGTGACATGCAGGATGTGGAGTTTACCATAGAAAAGGGGAAACTCTGGATGCTGCAGACACGTGACGGCAAGCGAACCGCCCAGGCATCCGTGCGCATAGCGGTGGATATGATGGAAGAAGGACTCATCAGTAAAAAAGAAGCCGTGTTGCGGGTCACGCCAGAACAGGTCGATTTTTTTCTGCACCCCCAGTTCAGTATAGAAGCGGTTGATGTGGCCAAGGAATTGGGTAAGCATTTCGCCTCCGGCCTGAATGTGTCTCCCGGAGCAGCCCTCGGTGTGGTAGCATTCGATGCTGACCTGGCGGAAACATGGGCCAAACAGGAAGGTAAAAAAGTCATCATGGTGCGACCGGAAACAAAACCGGATGATGTGCACGGCATGTTGGCTGCCGAAGGCATTATTACCAGCCGTGGCGGCCGGACCAGCCATGCCGCCCTGGTGGCAAGACAATTTGGAAAGCCTGCCGTTGTGGGTGTTTCAGCCCTCATGATCGACAGGGCCAAACGGGAAATGCAGGTGGGCGAGACCATCATCAACGAGGGCGAGTGGGTTTCCATTGATGGTACGGAAGGAGAAATCTTTGTCGGCGAGTTGGAGACCACCATACCGGATATCAAAGACCGCTGGTTGGAAAAACTCCTCAGTTGGGCGGATGAATTTCGACATCTGGGTGTATGGGCCAATGCAGATTATCCGGTGGATGCACGCCGGGCAAGGGACTATGGAGCGGAAGGTATCGGTCTCTGCCGGTCCGAGCACATGTTCTTTGAGCCAGAGCGCCTCCCGCATGTCCAGAAAATGATCATGACGGATCTGCCCATCGAAAGAAAAGAAGCCTTGGACGCAGTGCTCCCTTTCCAGCGAGACGATTTTGCCGGTCTTTTCCGTGCCATGGACGGTTTACCGGTCATCATCCGTCTTCTCGATCCACCCCTGCATGAATTTCTTCCGAACAACATCGATTTGATGCGAGAACTTTCCGATCTCAAAATCCGCCTTCAGCATGCAGGAAATTTGAGCGCTATAGATGCACTTCTGGATGAGGTAAAAGAAAAAGAGCAGATCCTCAAACGTGTTGAGAGTCTACGGGAAGAAAATCCCATGCTCGGCTTGCGGGGCGTGCGGCTGGGTATCCACATCCCCGAACTCACCACCATGCAGGTGCGTGCTATCTTCGAGGCTGCCTGTCTTGTCACCCGGGAAGGGGTCACCGTGCAACCGGAGGTTATGATACCCCTCACCAGTCATGTAAATGAACTGGCCGTTCAACGCAAGGTATTGGAAGCAGAAGCCCTGAAGGTCATGAAAGAAAAGGATCTCACCATTGACTACAAGTTCGGCACCATGATCGAGATACCCCGTGCAGCCCTGACAGCGGATCAGATCGCACAATACGCACAGTTTTTTTCCTTTGGAACCAATGACCTGACCCAGACGACCTTTGGCATATCACGGGACGATGCCGAAGCCAGTTTTATGATCGAATACATGGAAAACGGTATTCTACCGGACAACCCGTTTGCCACCATAGACAAAGATGGCGTCGGGGAGCTCATGCGTATTGCCGTCTCCAAGGGCCGCTCCGTCAACCCGGACCTGGAGTGCGGCATCTGCGGAGAGCATGGCGGGGAACCACAGTCGATTCAACTGTGTCATGACCTGGGCCTGAGCTATGTCTCCTGTTCGCCTTTCAGGGTGCCCATTGCACGCCTTGCAGCGGCACATGCAGCGATTAAATAGCTCTAAGCTGTAAGCTTTAAGCGATAAGCAGCTTAAAGCTTAAGGCTTAAGGCTTGAGGCTTGAGGCTAAATAATATGCGCCTTTTTATCCTGTTTTTCATTCTGCTTCAAGGGGTGGTTTCCTTTGCCGGTGCTGCCGAATATCCCCCCGGATCGACTGTGGGTGCTGGGACATCCGAATCCGGGGCAGTCGAATCCGATACAGTGGGCGATCTATCACAGCACCACCCCAATTTTGATTCAATGTTCACCCTTTATCAGCCCTACCTGGATCATGTCTCGGCTTATCAGCCCATGTATTTCCTGGTCGGTACAAATCCGGAAAAAAGCAAATTCCAGTTCAGTTTCAAGTACCGGCTGGTGAAACCTGAATCCTCTCTAGCCGAACGATACCGGTTTATGGATGGGTTCCATTTTGCCTATACCCAGACATCCTACTGGGATCTAAAATCCTCTTCCATGCCCTTTGAAGATACCAGCTATAAACCCGAGCTGTTCCATATTTCACCACAGATCAATACCGGGCTGTCACCCAGGAGTGGTCTGTTCCTTAAAACCGGCATCAGACATGAGTCCAATGGTCAGGGAAAAGACATTTCACGCAACACCAATTTTCTCTACGCCAATCCCATCTTTGTTTTCTACAATGAAAAATCAACCTTTGGCTTCCTGATATCTCCCAAAGCCTGGGTTTACGTGGGCAACGACGAAGACACCAATGATGATCTGTCGCATTACCGGGGTTATTTTGACCTGCAATTGAAATGTGGCCTGGCGGAAAGCCTGGTGGTGGAATCACATCTTGGATGGGCCCAAAAAGGGGGATCGCTACAGCTCGATATCACCTACCCGCTAAATCTAATTTCTGCCGGAATCTCAGGTCTGTATCTGCATGTCCAATATACCAACCGTCTGGCGGAAAGCCTGCTCCACTATGACAAGCGCACGGAAGCCATTCGGATTGGCCTGTCTATTGTACGGTAGCCTGTATTTTTTATGAAGAAAGGGCCTCGCCAGCGTCCATCAAACCGTTATTTTCTACATCCGTTTTTTGCATCATGGCTTTTGCCAAAATAGCCATTGAGTAGCCACCATTGGGGACCCCGTTGATGGACCAATTCTCTGTAATCTGTCCGGAGTATACATTGGGTTTTTCTGTTTCAAATAAAAGATCCTGATCGAACTGATGCATAGCTGCTCCTACGACTAATTCATTTGGGTTAACTCGTTGCGACAAATGCTATAGCAAGACTTCTCGCAGATCTCAAGTCATGTCGTCAGGGGGACGTGCTCGCTGCTGTGGTTCATGAGTTGACCTTTACCACTATTTGGTCTACACCCCTGACACCTTGTCGGTGAATAGCCAAGGGACGACAGAGATGGTTGATTTTAATTTTGAATTTAGTGAACCGAAATAGCGAGCGCATTCCCCGTAATTTGCTACGGGGTTAGCGAGCGAATCTAAATTAGACAGAATTCCTTACGGTCGATGCGAAGCACTGCCGTACGGCAGAACATTCCTCGGAGCTTGCTGCGAGGTTCTTCAATCGGGTGACACGCTTGAAAAATAGATGGAACGGCAAAGGCGGGTACCGCGAGGTTTTAATTCTGGCGACACCCCTTATTTTGAGTACTGCCAGCTGGTCAGTCCAGCATTTTGTGGACCGGATGTTCCTGTCCTGGTATTCATCCGAAGCCCTTGCGGCGGCAATGCCTGCCGGCATGCTTCACTTTTCCATGGTCAGTATATTCATGGGAACGGTAGGATATGTGGGCACATTCGTAGCTCAGTATCATGGCGCCAGCATGTATCACCGAATCGGTCCAGCCATCTGGCAAAGCATTTATATTTCCCTGGTGGGAGGGCTTTTGTTGCTGTGCGCGATCCCCTTTGCAGAACCTGTATTCAGGCTCATCGGTCATTCCGGGCAGGTTCAGCACAATGAAGTCGTCTACTTTAGGGTGATCTGTTTTGGTGGCGGCCCTTATCTCGTTTCCACAGCCATTTCCGGGTTTTTCAGCGGCCGGGGAAAAACATGGCCGATCATGTGGGTAAACACCCTGGCCACCATCGTCAACATAGTTCTGGATTATGTGTTGATTTTCGGGCATTGGGGATTCCCTGAAATGGGTATCAAGGGTGCCGGTATCGCCACAGTGCTGGCCGGTCTGTTCTCTCTGTTTGCATTTCTCGTGTTGATGGCCTCAGATACGTACAACACCACCTACCACACCCTCAAAGGGTGGCGCCTGGAAAAAGAACTTTTTACGCGGCTGCTGAGATTCGGACTGCCTTCCGGTGTTCAGTTTTTTCTGGAGATGGCCGGTTTTACAGCGTTTATACTCCTGGTGGGCCGTCTGGGAACCACCCGTCTGGTAGCAACCAATATTGCCTTTAATATCAATATGCTGGCCTTTATGCCCATGATCGGCATCGGTATCGCCATTTCCATACTCGTGGGACAATATCTGGGTGCGGAAAAGCCTGAACTGGCCCAGACGAGCGCCTATTCCGGGTTTCATCTGACCATGCTCTATATGACCAGTATTGCAGCGGCGTATGTTCTGGTGCCGGATATATTCATCGCCCCTTTTGCCATGAAGGCCGACCCGGAGGTATTCAAGGAAGTATACGATTTCAGTATTATTCTCCTGCGATTTGTGGCTATCTACAGTCTGTTCGACACCCTGAACATCATTTTTTCCTCAGCCATTAAAGGAGCGGGTGATACCCGATTTGTCATGTTCATGACCAGCGGCCTTTCACTGTTCGTTTTAGTAATACCCACCTACCTGGCGGTGATGGTCTTTGACTACGGTCTGATGGTCTCATGGGGTATTGCCACAGCCTATGTGATCCTCATCGGAATCGCATTTTTCCTTCGTTTTCTTAGTGGAAAATGGAAAACCATGCGGGTGATTGAACCCACCTTACCGGCAAATACCTCAACACCACAACAATAGGAGCAGAGAATCAGACAGACCAGACAACACTGCGTCCGCCGGTTTTCCTGGGAAAGTCTATGGTCTTAAGCCCTACTTCCTCGGCACAATCCAGCATGCGCTTAAATCCAGCCTTGCTTACATGCATTTTGGGCTCCACGGCAAGAATTTTTCCGCCCTTATTGAGCAGTCTTTTCATTTCCTTCAGCGTATGTGCCATATCCGGCACCTCGTGAATCATGTAAAAAGCCAGAATAAAATCTGCCCTTTGATTCAGTCCGACATGCGCATCACCTGCCTTATGATAATCGATCCGTTCGGCCACAGCATGTTTTTGTGCCTTTTTTCGAACACGATCGAGCATTTTAGCCTGAATATCCACGGCAACCACCCTACCCTTTGGCCCAACCATTTTGGCCATGTCGATGGTGAAGTATCCTGGCCCGCAACCCATGTCGATAACCGTGTTCCCTTCCTGAATGTACGGTCCGACAATTTTCCCGGGAGCTTGAACCAGGCGCCGGATCCAGTTGTCCAGGAAAAAAGAAATTTGATGGGGACAGACATGGCGTTGTGGTTTTGCAATGCTGTTTCTTGACATAAAATTATCCTTCCATGGCGTACAGATATTATGCACCCAAAATCAGCCGTTGAGGGTCACAGACCTCTCTCAGAATTTGCAGCTCATCCTTGCCGGGTGGTTCCACTTCAATAGCCCGGGATGTATCCACCTCAAATTACATACACGCCTGAACCCCCTGTGCTGAAATCCCCGGAAAACAGCCTTTTAAAAACATTTCTTTCGAGTCGGAATCAAAGCCCATAATGGCCATGTTCGTTATCACAACCGAGGGCCCACCGCCGGGAAGCCCGATTTTTTCCCGTTGACCGGGGCCATCGAGCCATCCGGGACTTGTCAGATAATCGACCTGTTTGACAAACTTTCTTTTTTCGTGCTGCATAAAAATAATGGTACGGCCCACAAATGACGCCACATCACAGGCACCACCGCTGCCTGAAAACCTGACCTTCGGCCTATGGTAATCACCGATAACAGTCGAGTTCAGATTGCCGAAACGATCAATCTGAGCAGCGCCCATAATACCGACCACCCGTTTTCCGGTATGCCGGTTTTGCATGGTCGCAAAAGCATCTGCCAGGCTACCGTTGACGGAAGTCCAGTGCATGACACGCGAATCCGCAACCGCCAGGGGGACTTCTTCGAGCCTCGAGTCAATCGCCCCTGTTTCGAAAAATATGATGCTGTTGGGGGCACTGATATGCTTGGCCGCCATGGCAGCCAGCATGGATATGCCGGTTCCGCAAAACACAATATCACCGTCTTTAATTTGACGAGCGGCCGCAATCGCCATCATTTCCCTGGGGCTGTATTCTGCCACCGGTTCTCCTCCTGTTTGTACGTTCTGCTTCTTTTGACTATAAGCCAGCTAAAAAATAGGCTTTTTGCTCAAAGTCAAGGCGGCCCGAGTTTCAACCCGCAGGCGCCCGAAGGAAGTGCCCTTGGGGTGAATACTGCAGTATTTTGAGGAGTTGAAACGAGAGCCCAACACAGGATTTGGGCTAAAAGACATTTTAGAGATAGCTTCTAACAAATCACCTGCGATCAAGACCTACCGCATAGCCCGTGCGCGGATCAGCCTTAATTTTATCCATCCGATCTTTGCCGACGTGCTCTAACAATTCGTCCTGGTTATCAACTCCCAAAACAAATTCCTTCAGATAATTTTGAAAGCGGGTTTCATCCTGTGCCGCTTGGCGATAGTCATTCAGATAGACGGGGTCGTAGTCATAATGTCGAAAACAGGCTGTTGGGTAAGCCCCAAAGGGTACGGGAACAACAGCATCCACGCAAAAAAAGGGGATTTGGTTTTGGTCCGGTTTTTCTCTGAGGCTGTCTGTTTCCACCAATTCTTCACAGGTAATAATCACCTTTCGGGCGGCTTTGACCTGCTCAACGTCAGCAAAGGTCAAACCTTCAATGCGGCTTGTTCCCTGGGGGTCTGCTTTCTGGACGTGGATAATAGTGACATCGGGATTAATGGCAGGCACAAGCACCAGATGCGAAGCATCGCCCCAATCGCCAAAAGGATTATCCATGACAAGTAGTTTTTTATCCGGAAGCTTTGGGTCGGATTCTCTCATGGGTTTTGTAAAGCCCCATTTGTCGATAATGTCGGTTCCAAGAGAAGAACGTGTGGGCATAAACGGCAGCCCCATGGCCCCGGCAAGAAACCGAAGCGTCATCTGATAATTTGAATAGTCCTCCACTGCAAGAGACCCATCTTCCACGGCTTTTCTAAACCGAACACAGGTTGGGGCAAATCGTCCGCTGCCGGCGTAGGCAATTTCCAACTTCACCACGCAGCCGGCACCCACAAGTTCGTCAATACCCTGACCATTGGAATGCGCATACACATGTAATCTCTTGATTTTCCGGCGAATGATTTCATAAACAGCTGCCATGGGATTGCGATTAATGGTGAAACCACCGATGGATAGGTGGCAGCCATCAGAAACGTAGCGTAATATGGCATCTGGTAATGTCATTACTTTGTTGTCACTTGTGTTCATATCTTCATTCCCGGTTCAATAACCCTGCTTGAATGAGAATTTCCCTGACCGCTGTCTTCTCATGATCACCTGCGGGCAGCATCGGCAAACGCGGATCACCGCCGAAATAATCCAGCATGTCCATGGCGGCTTTCAAGCCACTGATACCATACGTTACCGTTACGGCGTTATTTACCGGCAGCACCTTAAGCTGCAGTTGTCTGGCTTTTTCAAAATTGCCTTGTTCAACAAACTCAAGAATCTTGACACAGGCTTCCGGTGCAACATTTGCCAGGGCAACGATGCCACCGACGCATCCCAATGCGAGACCGCTGAATAAAACACCGGCAGTTCCCACCAGCACTTTGAAGTTCGATTCAGAACCATTCAAATATTGCCCGAGAAGATTCACATTTCCCGAACTGTCTTTTATACCCACGATATTGGGATGTCTGGATAATCGAGATACCAAGTCGGCCGTGAGATTCAGATGTGTAAATTTGGGGACATTGTACAACAACACCGGAATCGGGACACTGTCCGCAACAGCTGTATAAAATTGGAACAGTGCCTCATCGGTCATTTTCCCGCCATAATAGTGGGGTGTGGTCAGCAAAGCGGCCCGGACACCCAGTTCGGCGCTATCGCACGTCAGTCTGATGGTTTCGGCAGCGCTCTCACAGGCGGTTCCGGCAATAACCGGCAGGTTATCAGGAACAGCCCTGACAACAGTTTCGATGACATCTCTTTTTTCTTTTTCGGACAGATACACATACTCGCCGTTGGACCCGAGCACCACAATCCCGGAAACGCCTGTCTTGCTCAGCTTTTCGACATTGACCCTCAGTTTATCAAAGGCGACTTTACCGTTTTCAAAAGGTGTTGCTATGGGGGGGAAGATTCCATGAAGATTAATATTATGCATAATGATTTCTCCTGACTGCAATCGGGGTTCTTGGTAAAACGAAAATTGCTGATAGAAAACCTTAATTTCTTGGAAAAATCAATGGGTTTTATAGATGCGGCAGAAATCCAGTGGTCTGGTCATTTGTCAGGATTTAAATAAGGAAGATGATTGCCTTGAGCGCAAAAATTTACCCGTTGGGTCCGACTGTATTGTTCGGGTTATCCAAAGCGGTACTTTACACCGTAGCCACCTATAGGATAAGACCAATCGATGGCGTCCTTGGAACAAATAATGCGGCAAGCGCCACATTCGAGACACCCCTCGTAATTAAAAATCAACGCATCCTTTTTTTCATCCCATTGATAGTTCTCCGCCGTACAAATGTACAGGCAAGGGCGGTCGGTGCACGCTTTGCAGAGATCTGCCTTGACAGTAATATGGGCCTGCTTATCAATCTTGATTTTGACGGTTTCCATTTTTTCATCAACCGACAAGGCTTTTTTTCCACGCATAATAGCGGCTCCTCGTTTTCCTTTTCACCATTTCAACCCACACTGCCGGGAGGCCTGCAATCTTGATCAGGACGGCAACAGGCCAAAACAATAGCCCGGGCACATGGTATTGTCCTAAGCGCAGAAACAGCTCAGCCCATAAGGGATAGTTTTTTTTCTCAATATATTCAACAGACGACTCCCAATATTGATTATAAATATCCGCGGCAGCAGCCATATGATCCGATTCATTCTCCAGTGCCTTTCCAGCGAATTGGTCACTGGCTCTACGGCTCTCGTGGACCATGGCGATCAGCTTGGTCGTGTCCAGGTATTTTAAATAGTTCTTCATTGTGCGCTTGCTGAAGTCCTTTTTGCTGATGGCATCCTCGATGGTTTTTGCCGCCATCATTCCGGACAGCATGCAATTGGGTATCCCCATGCCGGCAATGGTGTCCGTAATGCCGCCGGCCTCACCACAGAGCAGAACACCGTTGCCGTAGAGGTTTTTCGGTTTGACCCTGCCACCATCAGGCAAAAGATGGGCTTCATATTCCCTGAGCGTGGCATCCTTTATGAGATTGTCGATATAGGGATGCCGCTTGAGCACTTCCAACTGCTCGTGAAGTTTTATTTTTTTTCTCTGCAATTCATCGAGCCTGGCAAAAACCGCCAATGAAACACTGTCCGTGTTGGTGTAAAGCGTGGCAGAAAAATAATTCAACTCATTGAGATTATAAGTATTAATTCCCTGCTCACACCCGATACCGTCCGTCAACTGGAAGCGTTCATTGATCACCTGAGAAGGCAGGTTAAGTACTTCCTTCACAGCTAACAGGCACCGGTCGGGAGACCAGGCATGGATCAACCCGGATTTCTCACCAACGATGGAATGGTATCCATCCGCACCTACAACCACGTCAGCATACAATTCCTCTTCCCCCACCTTGACACCTACAACCCGGCCCGCATCGATAATCAGGTCGGTTACTTTCATGCCGCTGATGAGCTGGACACCGGCCTTAATGGCCTTCTGTGCAAACCAGGCATCATATCTTCTCCGAAAGGCCGTGAACGCTATGGGGTTATCGACATAGCGATAATTATAGCTCTGCAATGCCTTGGTGTCATTATCCCCCATGTAGATTGTATCCATACGTACGACATTTCTTTCCACGGGCAGATCTTGTCTGAAATCAGGTATGAGATGTTTCAGGACAGATGTGTATAATACAAACGAAGATACATTTTTTTCACCTGGCGTACGGCCGCGTTCCAACAAAACGGTTTCGATGCCCTTTTGGGCGAGTGCATAAGCACAGGCGGTGCCGGAGGGGCCGGCGCCGACAACGATGCAGGTCACTTTGTCCATTTATTCCCCTTTTTGTGCTAGCATTATAAACCTACTTACTTCACCGAATTTGACCGAATATTTTCCGTAGCCGCTAAACTTGAGGATTAACCATTTCCCCGGTGCAATATCAACCTTTGATGCATTGAGAAACTGTTGGGAATACTGTATTGGCAAACCAGATTATCTCTAGATATTTATAATTTCTAAGATGTCGCATTTTTGAATTAATCTATCAATACATTTTGCTGCTTCTGCTTATTTAACCACCAACCGACCGATTTATCAAATATATTCATTGAATCGTTTCCACCTGATCTGTCACAGGCATATAGTCGAATCAGGCATTTTTATCTAATAAAGTATTGACACAAGAGAGAGCTCTGATTAAACCGAATCAATTCGGCCCTCATCCCATTTTTTCTTAATAACAACGGAGCCAGGCTGACCGCTATCAGCGCGGCCATGCTTCAATATCAATACCCCGCATAAAGTCCGGTGGTATTTCATTTTTGAGATCCCCAGATATTCTGGAGAATATGGAAGAAAGGCAAATGACAGATTCGCTCTCCATTCAAAAAGCTAGAAAACTGGTGTTGCTGTCACAGAGGTTGCCACCGGCCAAACAAACGGGTAGCGCGATTGAAGCCACGCTGTCAGCTATTGAACACCTTGGCTATATCCAGATCGATACAATTTCGACCGTTCAGCGCGCGCATCACCATACCCTGTGGAATCGCAACCCTCGCTACGAAATTGCCCACATCAATCAACTAGTTGCCGATAAACAGGTTTTTGAATACTGGTCTCATGCTGCTGCATACCTGCCCATGCGTGACTACCGGTTCAGCCTGTCTCGCAAACAGGCCATAGCAAACGGTGAACAGAATCACTGGTATGAACGTGATGAGAGGCTGATGAAATCGGTGCTCAAGCGCATTGC
>JASJGV010000031.1:0-3123 GCA_033791325.1 Desulfobacterales bacterium
ATAAATCGGAATTCAGGGATATAGCAAAAAGGAGTTGCTTTGAAAGCTGCAACCACATCAGAAGACCTGCAAAACATTCCCGGGGTTGGCCCAAAGCTTGCGCAAGATCTGACCGATCTCGGATATCTGCATATTTCTCAATTGCGTGGTGCCGATCCAGAACGGATGTATGAACAGCTATGTGTGCTTCGCAAAATGCACATCGATCGATGTGTGCTATACGTCTTCCGGTGTGCGGTCTACTTTGCCGACAATGATGTGCATGACCCGCAGCGGTTACAATGGTGGAATTGGAAGGATACTCTGTAACCCTGTCCTGCATCAATCTGTCATTTCCGAGCAATCGGGAATACAGAAAATTTTTCGTATTGAGAAACCTCGCAGCCCCGATAAACCAGAATCTTTGGCAAGAAATGGGGAATACGTTCTCTGTTGCATTTCAACGGATCACCAGGTTAGTTCCCTCAGATGGCGATCAGTTCCCTGGCATTATTTCCACAGATGGCGTTCGTTTCCTCCTGTGTCAATCCAGCAGCCTCGAACTCCTTGAAGTACCGAGAAGGCTTGATCAGGGGAAAATCCGTCCCAAAGAGGATTTTTTCGACACCGATAATATCGATGGCATACCGATAAATGGCTGGATCGTAAAGAAAAGGGGATGCCGCCGTGTCCAGCCAGACATTCTTCAAGACCTTTTTAACCTCTTTTTTCAAAAGCCCGTAGAAGAAAACGCCCCCGCCCCAATGGGCCAGCACGATCTTATTGTCCGGGAATCGTTTGATAATATCGTATATCTGGGCCAGGGTGTTTTCTGATTTGCCCGGGTACATATGCCCCACGGGTTCATTGGTGTGAATCATTACCGGCAGATCCTTTTCCCTGCAGATAGCCATGATGGGCACCAGGCTGTCCCTTGCCTCGCAGACAATACCCGTCTCGTAAAAGGCCAGTTCCCCTACCCCGGACAGACCGCCGTCGATGCAGCGCATAACCTCAACGGCTGCCGTTTCACGACAGGTATCCAGACAACAGAAACCCTTGATCCGGTCTGGATACCTGGCAACCACTTCCATGATGTAGTCATTGTGCATTTTTGAATATTCCTGATTTTTCCAAGGAAATCCAAATGCTATGGACACATCTACCTGCTCTTCATCCATCATCTGAATCATCTCATCGTCACCGATGAGCCTTGCTTTTTCCCATGCATAAAGCATCTTGAAAGCGGGTTCACCCTCAAAATATTTTTCTCGGTTGTCTCGCATTGATTTAGGAAACAAGTGGGTATGGAAGTCAATTATCACGTTAGATTCCTCCTGATCTGCGACATACTTTCAGATCAACCGTATTTCACTTGACACATCTCAAGGCTTTCACTACAGCTTTAAAATACCCGTTCAATATCCACTCAACATGGCATTTTTTTAACCGGTTATCAATTGAAGAATTTGGATAGGAGGTTTGCCGATGGCAAAGCTGTTTTCACCTTTGAATTTAAGAGGCCTTGTATTTAAAAACCGTATATTCGTCTCGCCCATGTGTCAGTACTCCTGTGAAAATGGGCTGCCGAACACCTGGCACCTGGTGCATCTGGGCTCCCGTGCCGTGGGCGGTGCCGGCTTGGTGCTCGCCGAGGCGACAGCCGTTTCCCCGGAGGGGCGGATTTCACCCGGAGATTGCGGTATCTGGTCAGATGAACACACTGAGGCGTTCAAGCCGATTGCCGCCTTTATCGAAGCCCAGGGAGCGGTTCCGGGGATCCAAATCGGACATGCCGGACGAAAGGCTTCCACGGATGTGCCGTGGCAGGGGGGCCTTCCGTTGTCGGACGCAGACGGCGGATGGCATACGATTGCACCCAGTCCTGTTGCTTTTGATAAAACGCATGCCATTCCGAGGGAAATGATCGGAGCGGATATAGATCGTGTCGTCACTGAGTTTACAAGGGCTGCCGAAAGGAGTCTTGCAGCCGGTTTTAAAGTTCTAGAGCTTCACATGGCCCATGGGTATCTGATGCATCAGTTTTTGTCTCCGATATCGAACCTGCGGACCGATCTGTGGGGTGGAACATTTGAAAACCGAGTGTCTTTTCCCCTTAGGATAGCAGCGGCCGTTCGTAAAGTCTGGCCCGAAAACCTGCCCCTGTTTGTACGCCTTTCCTGTACCGACTGGGTCGAAGAGGGCTGGGACCTTTCCCATTCCATCGAGTTATCAAGCAGACTCAAGGATTTGGGCGTCGATTTTATCGACTGTTCCAGCGGTGGAACCGTCCCCGATGCGCAGATCCCGGCAGGTTCCGGTTTTCAGACCGTATTTTCAGCTGCTATCCGCAATACCGTCGGTCTTGCAACCGGAGCTGTCGGATTGATTACCGCACCCGCCCAGGCCGAACAAGTTCTGGTAACCGGACAGGCCGATGCCGTTTTGCTGGGACGGGAATTTTTACGCTCACCCTATTGGCCGATGATTGCTGCGGACGAACTGGGTGCGAACCTGGCATGGCCGGATCAATACAAACGGGCCAAACCGGTGTGAGCAGCTTAAATCGATAAACAGGATCTATGAAACAGAGAAGTCTTCGCACAATTATGACCGAATCGGGAAAAGACCAAAATTACAAAGGATATCAACATGATTACCGCACTTGTACAGTTCAAGCTTCCACAACCGCTTTCACACGAAAAAGCACGTGAAATTTTTTCTGGCACAGCACCAAAGTACAGAGAGATTCATGGACTGATTCGTAAGCATTATATTTTATCAATGGATGGTGGTACTGCCGGAGGCGTGTATCTGTGGCATTCACAGGAGAACGCTGAGGAACTCTATACGGATGAATGGAAAAAATTCATTTTCGATAAATATGGTGCCTTGCCATCAGTGACCTATTTTGAAAGCCCCGTTATCGTCGACAACGTCACAGGGGAAATCATTACCGACGGCGACTAAGGACAGGGAAGATCAGGGGCACCCCGGAGAAGCCGGTAATTTCCCCGTGCTTTAGTTAAGAGGCTCTATTTTTAGACCCTTTTGCTTGGCTTCAGCTGCTCCCGCCAACAACCCGGCAATTGTCTCCGGTAGATTATAACGCTTTACCGGCATAAAATCGCACATTAAGAAACC
>JASJGV010000032.1:0-4433 GCA_033791325.1 Desulfobacterales bacterium
CCATAAAATCACTGCGTGATTTTATCATACGCGGCTTCGCCGCTTTTATTATATAGTGTCCGTCTAGAAATAGGAATTTTCACGTTATGCCAAGGCGGACGGAAGATTTAACCCGCAGGCGCCCGCAGGAAGTGCCCTCGGGGTGAATACTAAAGTATTTTGAGGAGTTGAAACGAGAGATCAACACAGAGATTGGGATAAAAAACAATTTTGAGATAGGTTCTAATCAATCGATATGAATTCCCTCATCCACCATGACCAACCCCGGATACACCCGTATTTCATATTGATCAGCGGAATACTGGCGATTTCCACCGGGGCCGTCTTTGTACGCATTGCCGATGCACCCTCTTTGGTGATTGCCGCATACCGCGTCGGGATAGCATCGTTGCTGCTTGTTCCAATCGCATGCTGGAAAGCCCGTAACGCGTTACGCGGTCTTTCTTTAAAAGACCTTAAAATTGCCTTCCTTGCGGGTACTTTTCTGGCAATACATTTTGCTACATGGATTTCGTCTCTCAAGTATACTACCATATCTAACAGCGTTGTCCTTGTCAGCACCAGCCCGCTATGGGTCGCGGTCCTTGCACCCCTGGTCATTAAGGAGAAAATCAGGCGTATAACCCTGCTGAGTATCCTTTTGAGCGTTGTCGGTTGTGTCATCATCGGGTCCGGAGATTTTGCCATTGGGGGAAAGGCACTCTGGGGAGATTTTTTGGCCTTGATTGGCGGGTTTTGCGCTGCCGGATATCTCATTCTGGGCAAAGCACTCCGTCACAGGCTTTCCCTCCTCGTTTATATCTCACTCTGCTATGGCAGTGCTGCCCTTGTTCTCTGGTTCGTGGTTCTGGTGATGGGTCTTCAGGTTTCAGGATTCAGCGGCCAGACCCTGTCAGCGATCTGGGCTATGGCATTGATTTCACAAATCATCGGGCACAGCTGTTATAACTGGGCATTACGCTACTGCAGCACCACACTGGTTGCCTTGAGTTTCCTGGGCGAACCAGTGGGTGCCACCATCCTGGCCTTTTTTTTATTCCATGAAGAACTGACGATGGCAAAAACAATCGGTGGTCTCCTCATTTTGCTTGGTATCTATCTTACCGCCAGGAGTGAGATGGGCATGGCGTAGATACCCAGTTTTAGATCACTCGGCACTTTGAGTGTCAGGGTATGTACGGGATATAGGGGTTGTCAGAAAAACGTTCCGATTGAGGACCGTTTTTCTGCTACAAACCCTTATGCCGCGATCCTGTTTTCGGAACATTATTATGACAAGCGGTATAAAATTTGACAAAACAAGCAAAATTCGTTTATCTATAGCCCGCGTACAATCACCGACAAAAACGGGTATTCACGGAGGAACAAACCATGGCATATGAGCACATTATTTTCGAAGTCGAATCAGCATTGGCCACCATAACATTTAACAGACCCAAGGCAATGAATGCACTGAACAATGCCCTCATAGAAGAACTGTCCATAGCTCTGGACGATATCGCTTCGAATGAGGATGTCCGGGTACTGATTCTAACCGGGGCTGGTGATAAATCCTTTGTTGCTGGTGCTGACATTAATGAACTTGCCACGTTTAACCCACTTGAAGCAAAACTGTTCAGCAAAAAGGGGCACCGGACCATTCACAAGCTCCAGACATTGCCAATCCCGGTTATTGCCGCAGTTAACGGTTTTGCCCTGGGTGGCGGGACCGAAATCGCTCTGGCCTGTGATTTTGTCTATGCCTCCAAAAATGCAAAATTCGGTCTGCCCGAAATCACACTCGGCATTATTCCCGGTTTCGGCGGGACCCAGCGACTGCCCCGGCTGATCGGCAAAAACCTGGCCAAGGAATTGGTTTTCACCGGGAAGATGATCAATGCCGGGGAAGCACAGCAGATGGGGATCGTTAATCAGGTCCATGAAGCAGAATCCCTAATGGAAGCTGTTCAGACAACGGCCAATATGATTGCGGCAAAAGGAAAGGCTTCTCTGCGTGCCGCCAAGGAAGCAATAAACAGGGGTATGGATGTCGATCTTCATACCGGATGCAATATCGAGATCGATGCTTTCTCCCTGTGTATGGCAAGTGCGGACGCAAAAGAGGGGACCCATGCATTTCTTGAGAAACGCAAAGCGATTTTCAAGGGATCCCTGATCGGATAATCCATTGACACAACACGCATTTTTACGCTATGGTGATGGTGTGTTTAAGATGTCACGCACCTTTCATTAGACAATTAATCCAGAATTCGTTAAAATCACAAACTGTCTTTTTCATATGTCAAAAAGAAACTCGCCACTACAGATGAGGTGGGGAATACTGCTGCTTCTCGCAGGTCTGGGGGTTTTTTTTATGACACCCCAGAAAATGCGAGAGATTGAAAAGATAGAGCACTTTTCTTCATATATCCCCTTTATCTGGTTCTGTTTTTATTTCATGGGCGTTATACTCGTCGGTGGCGGGATCAAAAAAATCTATCATTATTATCGACGCTCTGAAAATTCGAATGAAACATAAGGGTAACAGGTAATCTCATGGCAAACAGCTTAGATACATCAACGCCGGATGTCCGGAATCTCAAGACCGAAGTTGAATATCGTACCAAACTTCAAGAGATCGGAAACAAGTTGAATTCGGCCACGAACCTGGATGAAATCTTCATCGATCTCCAGGATGATGTGACGTCACTTTTTGAGGCAAATCGAATGACGGTATATGTCGTCGATGGTGTCAAAAGAGAACTTGTATCACGCTTTAAATCCGGCGATGAGATTTCAGAAATACGTATCCCCGTCTCAAAAAGCAGTATCGCCGGTTACGCCGCTTTTAAGCAAAAAGCCATCAACATAACGAATGTCTACGACAACGAGGAGATCGCATCCATTGATCCCGATTTGCAGTTCGACATCACCTGGGATCAAAAAACCGGTTTTGTCACCAAACAGGTCGTCGCCCACCCGATTATTTTTCAAAAATATCTTCTGGGAGCGATCCAACTCGTAAACAATAGAAAAGATTGTCCCTTTACTACCATCGATGAAAAGTATCTTGAGGAATTGGCCAAAATTTTCGGTATCGCCCTGTACAATCAGAAACGTCTCGCTAAAGGCAAAAATATAAAATTCGACTATCTCCTGGAAAATCATCTTATCACACAGAAGGAACTCAACAAAGCCATTGTAGATGCGCGCAAAGGAAAACGATCGGTTCCGGATGTCCTGATGAAAGATCTCAAGATCAAAAAAGGAGAAGTCGGTAAATCCCTGAGCCGGTATTACAAGACCCCGTTCATCGAGTTTAATGCCAGAATACCGATCCCGACTGATCTTCTTGCGGGGGTCAAAGTTCCTTTCATGAAAAACAATCACTTTGTTCCCATTCGGATGGAAGAAGGGAAACTGCTGATAGCCGTCGACAACCCCAATGACTTGCAGAAAATGGATCAAATCAAGGTCCTGTTTCCCGGAAAACAAGTTACTTTCTGTGTTTCTCTTGAGGAAGACATCCTCAATTTCATCAAGACGTTCACCCAGGATGAGAAACAGATGGCGGAAATTGATGATATTCTCAGCCAACTGCAGAATGAAGCCGAGGAAATTGAAGAAGCGGAATCCGGCATGGGAGAGGAAGACAGCGCGGTTGTCCAGGTTGTCAATAAGATCATCATGGATGCCTACAATCGCGGAGCCTCTGATATTCACATTGAGCCGTATCCAGGCAAGCAGAATACGGAAGTCCGGATTCGGATCGATGGTGCCTGCACGCTGTATCAAACGATTCCTTTCAGTTACAAAGCCGCTGTGGTGTCACGTATCAAGATCATGTCCGATCTCGATATTGCTGAACGAAGAAAACCGCAGGACGGAAAAATAAAATTCAAAAAATATGGCGGTAAGGATATCGAGCTCCGGGTGGCAACCGTCCCCACCCAGGGTGGTCTAGAAGATATCGTCATGCGTATTCTCGCAGCGGGAGAACCACTTCCATTGAAAAAAATGGGGTTTGCAGAAGTTAACTATGAAAATTTTGTCAGCATCGTGACACAACCGTATGGTATTATCTTTGTCTGCGGGCCAACCGGTTCGGGAAAGACCACCACGCTGCATTCCGCGCTTAGCTACATTAACAAGACTGAAACCAAGATATGGACAGCTGAAGACCCGGTAGAAATCACCCAGCGTGGTCTCCGGCAGGTTCAAGTCAAACCTAAGATCGGTTTCGATTTTGCCGCCGCCATGCGCGCTTTTCTGCGGGCGGATCCCGATGTCATCATGGTAGGTGAAATGCGAGACAAGGAAACAACCTCCATCGGTATCGAAGCCTCCCTTACAGGCCATCTCGTTTTTTCGACCCTGCATACCAACAGTGCTCCGGAAAGTATTACACGCTTACTTGATATGGGTATGGATCCCTTTAATTTTGCCGATGCTAT
>JASJGV010000033.1:0-3366 GCA_033791325.1 Desulfobacterales bacterium
CTGAAATACTATATAATATAGAATGTGCCAGAATAGACCCTTATTAAAACAAAATTTTGCTCATAATATTTTCAATAGGTTAGAGAATTGGAAAATGGTTCGAAAGAGGAGTGGGGTACTTATTGGGTACCTGAAAACCAAAAACCACAAAAAAAGCACTTTAGAAATGCTTTGAGGCAAACGTCCTTCCTGAATGACTTTTTAGGTATTTTTCAAATGCAGCTGTTTTTTTCAGAGAGCGGAATGCGATAGCCGTTTCGATTTTCCAGGGCCGGTATTTGGATGTATGCGGATTGTTTCCTTGATTGTGCGATTTAAGACGTGCCTCTAAATCATCAGTTAACCCAGTATATCGGTGAGTTGCATCTGCCTCACTTATTAAGATATAGACATAGGTGAAATCCTTCATTTTCCCTCTGGCTTGCCAAGGCGTAGTTCGAAACAGGTGTAATAATAAAAATAACTAGCCCGGCTTCGCATGAATGCTTCGCCGTGGCAGTCTTCGTTCTTCACTACGTTTCGAACGAAGACTGGTCGGGGCGAGAGGATTTGAACCTCCGACTTCCTGCTCCCAAAGCAGGCGCGCTGCCAGGCTGCGCCACGCCCCGATATGTTTGTAGAAACCGCCATGGGTGGGGTGAGTTTGGATGAAAATAGGATCTGCTAATTAACATGCTTTTCCCTGGCACGCAAGGCTATAAACGGTGTTCGTTTGAAAAAAAGTCATCGATGGCATCACAAATGGAATGGGCCACACTCGATAGGTGTGTTTTGTCTTTCAGTGCCTTTGCATCCAGGGGATTGGTGATGTAGCCGATCTCGATCAGGACAGCGGGCATATCAGCGCCGGACATCACGATCAACGGTGCTCCTGCGCTGGTTGGTTTGGGTTCTTTATCTTTCCGGGTCAAGCGTTTCCGTATCAGTTCAGCAAGGCGCCGGCTTTGTTTTACAAGCCCGGGTTGGTTTTGTTTCCAGGCTTTAATGGCACTTGACGGTTCCGTTAAGCGGGTGTTCTGTTTTTCAAAAGTAGCGGCGTTGTTTGATGGGTTGTCATAATAAAACAAAGATATTCCCTTTGGATGGTTGCGAAAACTGCTCCCGGTATGGATGCTGACAAAAAGATCCGCCTTTAGATGATTGGCCAGGGCAGATCTATCAAAAATATCGATCTGATAGTCATCCTTTCGTGTGAGAACCACCTTATATGTCTTCTTAAGCCGTTCGGTCATCAGGCTGGTAAATGTCATGGCTACCTGTTTTTCGGTCATGTTATCAGAACCGCGGGCGCCTGGGTCGTTACCGCCATGGCCTGGATCCAGAACAATGATACCGGTATGGCGGCTCTCTGTATGTGCTTTTTCAGCATGAACGGGTGTCACGCATAGTAGAATGCCTAAAAACAACAGTGTGATGTATTTGAAATATACTGACATAACAGGTATTTTCACCAATTTTTCTTGACACTCACAGGGTTTGATATTATTTTGACCGGATGTGTGTTTGCTTGTACTTGACTGGTTTTGATGGGAATGTCAAGACGCACATACACGGATGGAACTGATTGATATTGAGGCCTATTTTCACCTTACTGATGCGAGAGTGGCGGAATTGGTAGACGCACTGGACTTAGGATCCAGCTCTGGCGACAGAGTGGGAGTTCAAGTCTCCCCTCTCGCACCAACAAGCAATTATTTTTGAGTGCCTGGCGATTTGTTGACGTCAGGCACTTGGTTTATTGAGCTTCCTGACCTGATGGCTCAATTTAGGATTAAATTTTCGCGAAAGGAATACCATGAAAGTAAACGTAGAAGATGTCAGCAGTGTTAAAAAAGTGTTACACATCGAAATTCCACAACAAACAGTTGTTTCAGAGCTCGATAGCGCCTATCGGGATGTGAAAAAAAATGCAAAAATCAAAGGGTTTCGCCCGGGTAAGGCCCCCCGGTCCGTGCTGGAAAGGCTTTATAAAAAGGATGTTCAGGCAGATGTTTCTTCCAAGCTGATTCAGACCTCTTTTACGGAAGCGATCAAGGAAACGGATTTGAAAATAATCAGCAACCCGAAGATCGATCCTCCCGAGCTGGATGCCACCGGCCCATACACGTATGATGCCACCGTGGACGTCAAACCCGAGCTGGAAGATCTTGCCATCAAGGGGCTGGCACTGAAACGGACCAATTACAAGGTTGGAGATGAAGAATTAGATGCCCAGCTTGGAATGTTGCAGAAAAATATGGCCAAGAAAGTCAAGATCGAGGAGGACCGGCCGGTTCAATCGGACGATTTTGTGATCATCGATTACGAGGGATTCAAAAACGGTAAGCCGTTTGACGAAACCAGCAAGACGGAAAACTTCGACCTGAAAATTGGCGATGCCCAGATCGCCAAGGAATTTGATGATAGTCTTATAGGGAAGAAAGCCGGTGACACCATCGATTTCGATGTAACGTTCCCGGAAGATTACCACAATGAGAAGCTTAAGAATCTCAATATTCAGTTTCATGTGGCACTGACGGAGATCCGGAAAGAAGAGTTGCCGGAGTTGGATGACGATTTCGCAAAAAGTCTGGGACAATTTGAAACTTTAGAAGATTTGAAAAATGTGATAAAAGACAATCTGAGCCAGGGCTATGAAAAGCGCATCGAACAGGAGCTCAACGAGCAGATATTCAAGAATATTATCGAGAAAGTTGATTTCGAGCTTCCTGAATCCATGATCGAGTATGAGCTTGAAAACATCATTGCCGACACGGAAAGAAGATTCCAGTATCAGAACACATCCATGGAAGATGTGGGCTTAACCAGAGAGAAGCTTCAAGAGCAATATCGAGAAACTGCCGAACAGCAGGTTCGTCGCCAGATCATACTGGGCAAGGCCATCGAGCAGGAAAAGCTTGAGCTAAGCGATGAAGAACTGGAGGTCGGCTATGCAGAGATGGCGCAGAACTTTAACCAGCCTGTGGACCAGATAAAGAGCTTCTACGATCAAAACAAAGACCGCCTGGATTTTTTTAAGCATGCGCTGCTTGAAAAAAAGGTAATTAAGCTTATAATTGATAATGGTGATGTCGAAGAAGTGGAACCCGAAAAAATTGCGGCTAACGGTGATAAAGATTCGGAACCGAAATAGCGGCCGCATTTTCTGTAAAAGGATAATATAAAAGGAGATATATTGTGCCAGTAATTCCACTGGTTATCGATCAAAGCAGCAGGGGAGAGAGAGCCTATGATATTTACTCCCGTCTTTTAAAGGACCGTATTGTTTTTATTGGTACAGCCATTGATGATAATGTCGCCAATTTAATTATTGCACAGTTACTTTTTTTGCAGAGTGAGGATGCAAAAAAAGATATTCATGTTTAT
>JASJGV010000034.1:0-5864 GCA_033791325.1 Desulfobacterales bacterium
GAATCCTGGACTCCTGGAACCCTTTCTCCTAAAAAATTGGGGGGATGACCAATCATGCTAATATTTTCTACAATGATAAAATCAGTGCACAATAATAACCGGGGCATCGCCCTGATCATCACGCTCTCAATTGTCACCGTACTCGTGGTCACGACGCTGGAGCTGAATCGCAAGGCCCGTTCATCTGTCTATGTATCGGGTGCTTTTCAAGAAAGAATCCAGTTAAAGCAGATGGTCATGTCGGGTGTGCATGCTGCCATAGCGCTTCTGATAAAGGATAAAGAAGCTTCAGACATCGACTCTGTTCAGGAGGATTGGGCCAATCCGGAAAAAACGGAAGAACTTCTTATGGAACTGCCGTTTGATAATGGTATCGTGCGGATATCAATTGTGGATGAATTGGGAAAAATTCAAGTGAATTCACTGGTGAAATATCCAGACGGCCAGGCATTCAACGAATCTCAGCGCCAGATATGGGAGCACTTTCTGAATCTTGCCATTCCTGTACTTGACAGAACCGATGACACGGCCCCCATACCGATCATCAACTCGCTCAAGGACTGGTTGGATCGTGGTGATGACGATCTGAGTACCGGTTTGAGCGGGGCTGAGTCAGAATATTACCTCGACCTGGATCCACCCTATGAATGTCAAAATGGACCGTTTCATCACCTTGGCGAGCTCTTATTGATCAAAGGAATAAGCCCTGATTTTTTTGAAGGTGTGGGAGGTGTCCCCGGTGTCGCGAGCTACATGACGGTATGGGGTATGACGGAATCGGAAAACAACCAGTTTACCTTTAACGGGTCTATCAATATCAACACCGCGGATCTGCCTGTCATTGCCGCTATTCTGCCGACGGAGAGTGAGCACCTGGCGCAGGCAATATTCGAGTACAGAGCGGAATTGTCTGACGGTAAGTATGTACATGATCTTTCGAAACCCAAATGGTATGCAGACGCTCCAGGCTGCAGCGAGATCGAAATAGACCCCAAGATAATCCGAGCCACAAGTGACCTCTTTCGTGTGCATGCCGAAGCCGAGCGAAAAGGTATGACTCTGACGGCCGAGGTGGTTGTAAATCGGATCATGGAAAGGAAAACAGGCAAGTGGCATGGTAAAATCTTGAGTTATCAGGAAAAATAAGGTATATATACTATTTCGAGTTATGCATTCAGTACTCTTTTCGGGTACGGGTTTTTAAAATTATGAGCAGAAAAATTCTGGGTCTTGATATTCGTCGCGATGCCGTTTCCGCCGTCGTTGTAAAGAGCGGCATGAGCGGAAGCTGGATAGAGAGCTATGCCCGCGTTTCCTTTTCAGTGAAGGAGGCTTCATTTGAAGAGGAATTGAAACGGTCTCTCGAGAGTATAAGCGGACAGATCGATATTGCCCATGCGGTCTGTGTTGTGGCGCTGCCGGCTGTTGATGTGACCTACCGGAATCTGAAGGCCCCCTTTAAAGAAATCAAGAAAGTGCGGCAGGTACTCCCGTTTGAACTGGAAACGGATCTTCCTTACCAGGTTGAAGATATTGTTTTTGATTTCAATCTGCTTGACAACCCTTTGGAACCTGATACACCGCAGCTCTTTGCTGCGGCAATAGAGAAACAACGTATCGCCGTTCTGCTCGATCTTCTGAATTCTTTCAAAATTGAACCGGACATACTGACGATTGGCGGATACGCCATGGGGCAATACCTGTCCCGGCTGTCTGGAAAAAAGCATTGCCATATGTTCCTGGATATCGGAGACAGCTACACGACAATGGTCCTGTCCTTATCAGGTGATGTCGGCCTTGTCCGCACCTTTTCGATTGCGGGTTCTGACAAATCAATGCTCCGCTCGATATGCTCCCGGATAAACCGTACCCTGCTGGCATTTGAGCAAAATTCCGGGGTGACTTGTGACCTCGATGAGCTTCAAATCACCGGCTCGTATTTAGCAGCGGCAGATGTTGGTCCGGATCTTGAAGCCTTTTTCGGTGTGCCTGTCACCCGTGCTGATCTTATGGAGGCCTCCGGAAAAATTGTGCTGACTTCACAAGAGAAAACCTGGGAACCCTATCTGATGGATGGTGCTTTGTCCCTGGTATTGAATGAGTTGTCAGGGTTCGGTTCCATAAATTTCAGACGAGATCGGATGGGAGTAGGAAAAGCCTGGGTTGAAAACAAAAGGGATATACTCAAGACATGTTGCCTGGGTGGGGTTGTCGCTCTGTTGTTTCTGGGTTACAGTATCGTGAATTACTATACGTTGAAACAGCGTGTTGAAACCAAGCATACTGAAATACTGGAAATATTTCAGACGACCTTCCCGGAGGTGACCCAAATTGTGGACCCCGTTCACCAGATGCGTGTGAAATTGGAAGCACTCGGGAAGGGCGCTTCCCAACCAGGCGAATTTGCAGCATCGGTAAAAACGATCGATATTTTGAATGATATCAGCCGCCTCATACCGGAAAAACAAGATGTGGAGTTGGTGAGTATCATTGTCGGTTCGGATAGTGTTGTTGTCTCAGGCAATACCGACACATTCAATGCCGTTGACGACATGAAGAGCGGGTTGGAAAAGGCCGAAATCTTTAATAGCGTGTCCATCAGCTCGGCAAACATGGATAAGTCCGGCACGCGTGTGCGGTTTAAATTGAAGGTTGCCCTATGATAAAGAGGCTTCGCCCACTTTTAGCTAAACTGAGCAATCGCGAGAAGATGGCCATCGGCATCGGTATCGGTTTTGTCGCTATTTTCATTCTCGCTCAAGTCGCTTTTTTACCATTTTTATATGCCAGGGAGAGACTTCAGCGAAGACTGGTGTCGCATACCATAAACTATACTGAAATCAAACAACTACGGTTGAAATACCTGGAGTTACAGAGTCGCGCAGATAATTCAAATAAACGATTCAAACGGCGACAAAGAGGGTTCACGTTATTCTCTTTTCTCGACAAGCTCGCCGGGCAGGTAGGCATTAAGGAACGTATTACTTATATGAAACCATCGTCGACAAAACAGAAGGACACGCCCTATCGTCTGTCTCTGGTCGAGATGAAATTGAACGGTATTACCATGGAGCAGATCACCAAGTTTCTGTATAGGATTGAAACATCACAAAACATGATTCATGTCCGGCGGTTGTCCCTCAACAAGAAAGAAGAAAAAGAAGGACTGTTGAACGTTATATTGCAGGTGGAAACATTTGAAGTTTGACGGTTTCGTAAAAAGCCCAACTTCATCGTTGTGCTGTATTTCGCAATCATTCAACGTACAGTAAGTACTCCTCATGATAGCAAAATTTGCATGCCTTGAATTTGAACTTTTTACTAAACCGTCTAATTTGGACTTTTTACGAGCTTGTCAAGTTTAGTTATGAAAAAAAATAAGAACTTACTGTTTTACATCGCATCTACGCTGGTTGCCACTGGGTGTTTTTTCTATCTTCTGTTTCCATCGGCAACATTCAAGGGGGTGGTGTCTGCCTACCTTTTAAAGATGTTACCGGACTACCAGATCCAGCTCGATCAACTAAAGCCGGTTTTACCATTGGGGCTCGGGTTTGAGCCGGTGATTGTCTTACAAAACAACCGTATGTTAGCCCAAATTGACAGACTGAATGTAACTCCCCGGATGGCATCGCTATTGTCACCCCGGAAAACGATTAATTTTCGTGGCAAGGCCTACCAGGGAACCCTGAGAGGGCACTTGGACGTAAATACGTCCGACAAAAAAACTCAGACAGATGTATTTCTCAAATTAGATGATATTCAGCTCTCCGACATCTCGAATCTCCAGGAGAAGTTAGGGAGAAAATTGAGCGGGTTTCTAAATGGAGATGTGGACTTCATCGACAATAATGGACCTAAACGGAGTATAAAAGGGAAACTGGATCTTGCAGATGTGAAAATCGAGTTGTCGAATCCCATCATCAACATTCAGGAGGTGACACTCGATCTTGTTGAGGCTGAGTTTAATGTGAATAAACAGGTCTTTTCATTGAAACGCCTGGAGGCAAAGGGCGGACAGGTGGAGGGAAGTTTGACGGGGACCGTTATGATTCGGAAGCCCATCGGCAAGAGCCGTATTAATCTGAGGGGATCGTTTTTTCCGCAGGCGGTACTGCTGGCCAGTGTTAAAGATATTTTACCTGGAAATTTTTTCAAGTCGCAGACGGGTGATAAGGGGATGCCCATCCGCATATACGGGACCATCGAAAAACCGAAATTTTCATTCAGGTAATGGGTCATTAACCATTAAGGTATTTATGCGAACCTATTTGATGCTCATCAATGTGCTTTTTCTAACCGGGGCAGCATACCTCGGCGTCAGTTCATTTTATCATGTGGCAGGCGCACGGTTCGCGGTCATCAGTCCTTCCATTGAAGCCAATGAAAAGAAAGCAGCACCCACCAGGGAGGCTAATAGACGTCTGTCCGAGTACAAAGCCATTGAAGAGCGTAACCTGTTCCGACTTGCCGAAAAACAGGCAGGGGTGGCCGTGAAGGCCAATGTCGATATCGAAGCGCTGCAAGAGACCAAACTGAATCTGAAGCTCTGGGGTACGGTAACCGGGAGTGGTCAAAATGCCTATGCAGTTATAGAGGATGTCAAACAGCGTGTGCAGCAGCTTTACCACATAGAAGATGCCATACAGAATGCCGTCGTCAAAGAGATTCACAGGGAGAAAGTTGTCCTGGAAGTCAATGGTGCTTTTGAAGTACTGCAGATGGAAAAAATCCAAGGGACTGCCGGAAGAGGCAAAATTGCCGGTCTGAAAAGCAAAAAGATATCGGAACGCTCCACGACACCCGTATCCAAAAATATTTCCATAAAGCGGGAGCGGATCGATGAGGCGGTTAATGACCTGGGCAGCCTGATGAAACAAGTGCGCATAAGACCGCATTTTAAAGATGGTCAGTCCGACGGGCTGACGCTTTCCGGTATTCGATCCAATTCCATATTTGGTGAAATGGGCTTCAGAAATGGAGATGTCATTGTCGGGGTGGATGGAAAGAATATCGAATCCGTGGACGATGCTCTGAGTCTTTATCAAAATTTGCAGTCAGCGGAAAAGGTACAGATCCAGCTTCGGAGAAGAGGGCGGTTGCAGACCATAGATTACTCGGTGGAGTAATTATTATTATAATAAAGGGTTGAATAGGATCTTTATGAAATCACGTCAATATATCATTAAAATTATTGTGGCTGTTTCAATGGTGTTTTTACTGTTGCAGCCTGCGGTTGGTGCTGAAAAAAAGACCAGCCTGGCAGGTAAAATGGTATCCATCGATTTCAACAATGTTGATCTCAATGTACTGATTAAATTCATCAGTGAACTCACTGGGAAAAACTTTGTTATTGACCAGCGCGTGAAAGGTAAAGCCACCATCATTTCACCGTCCAAGATATCGGTTGCCGAGGCGTACAAGGTATTTGAGTCGGTTCTCGAAGTTCACGGGTTTACCACCATACAGGCAGGCAAGATCATAAAGATTGTTCCGTCCCCGGACGCTCGGTCAAAAAATATCGAAACACGGCTCAGGGAGGAATCCGGTGGTCTGGCCACAGATAAAGTTGTAACCCAGCTCATTCCCCTGAAATATGCCACAGCATCTGAAATTAAGAAACTGTTTGCCCCTCTGGTATCTAAAAGCAGTATTATTCTTGATTATCCGCCTACCAATACCCTGATTGTGACGGATGTCTATTCAAACATCCAGCGTCTGACCAAAATTCTGCAAGCCATCGATGTTTTGAAGTCCGGACTGGAGCTAAGTATTGTATCACTGGCCTATGCGGATGCCCAGACTCTGGCAAAAACACTTGATTCCATCTTCAACGTTAAGGTGTCAAAAGCCAAAAAAAATGC
>JASJGV010000035.1:0-10890 GCA_033791325.1 Desulfobacterales bacterium
GCGCCGAATTCCGATCCCATATACGCCCGTGTAAACGGGGAAAACAACATGTGGCTCAGTCTTGTAAATGGGATGATAATCAGCATGATTTCTCCGGAAAGAATATGGAGATTGAGAAACAGCGGATAATTGAACCACTGGTGATAGGCAATAAACCCGGTCACAAACGGTGCTGCGACAATGAACAGAATTAGGTAATCTGATGCATCCGTGACATATTGTACTTCCGGCTGCGATAACCTTCGAATCAGATAAAAAATACAGGCCCCAACGACAACCAGGGTCATCATATCTGTAAGACTTTCCGGGAGTGACCACCAGCTGATATGCCAGGCTTCATCCAACAGGATGACATGCGCCAAGAGAAAGAAAGGCGTCAGGAAAAGACAGATATGAAAGGCGAATGTTACAATGGTCAGGGTCGGGTGCTTTTTCCAGTTAGTCGTGGCAAATGGGATAATCCAGTGCAGAATAGAGCGAAAGCTGTATTTCCAGCTCATATAAGAAAAAATGAATTTTTCTTTTTTATTTACGAGAACCAACATCGCAGTCAGACGATACAAACTCCCGCCGATAAAAATGAGGAACGCCGCCCAGGCCAAAGGACCCGTCAACAATCCATAAAATTCGTGCATGATCCCCCCTTATCGCGCGAATTCACCGACAGGTACGACCCGTCGGTAATAGGTGTTATCTTCAATAGATCTCAGAAGTATCTTATCACCCTCCGGGCTGAAAACCGGGTCCCAGGCTGCATCACATATATGGGGGCCCAGGTGATCATTCAGCGCCACTGCAAACTTTCCATTCTTTTCAATCTTTGCTGCCACATGCTCCCCATCAGGGCTGAAAACAGGCTGCCACGCCATGTCAAAGGTGTTGGACCAGGGAACGCCATCCGTAACCACACACCAATTCCGGCCATCCTTGGCCAGGGCCCCCACCCGTTTCCCGTTCGGGCTGAATACGGCATCGGTGACCATATCCTTGAAGCTCTGATTCCATGGCAAGCCATCAATAGCAACTGTCCAGCGTCCATACTTGGGTGCCACCACAGCTGCTATCCGATCACCATCAGGGCTGAACATCTGGTGCCACAGTTGAACAAAAGGTCGATCCCATAAAAGTTCGCCGTCTTGAGCCAGCAGCCAATGCCCTTTCACACGAACCGGAGCGACCACCTGATTCTTCTTTGGATGAAAAGCAGGCTCCCAAACACCATCATACGTATGAGCCCAGGGCTTGTCATCAACGGCAATGGTATAGTCATAGAGGCTTTGTCGAACTTCTGCGGCCAGATGTTCGCCATCCGGGCTGATGGTCAGGTTCCAGACATTGACAAACGTTGTATCCCAGGCTTTCCCCTGCAGTGCTGCCGTAAATGTTCCCTGCTTGAATTTATGAATCTCACCCGAATCGGCGTTGACAACCTGTACGGCTCCGGCGGTTTTTGTTCCACAGTCGCTCAAGGCAAAATAGGTCATGTTGACATATGTCTCATCCCATGGCTTACCGTTCAATACCATGCAGTAACGCATGTCCTGCTGGGCTGCCACGGCCATACCGCCACTGTGCTGGCTGTAAAGGGGGTTCCATACATACCCGAACATATTCTCCCAAGAGGACCCGTCTATGGCAACAGTCCACTCGCCCTGTTCCGACACCAGCGCGGCCAAACATCCGTCCGATAAAAATCTGAGATGCCATATTTTGTCAAAATCGGTTTCCCATGTATCACCGTTCACGCATACATTGAAAGCCTCCTCACCTGTATTGACGATGGCGGCCACCTTCTCGCCATCCGGACTGGCATACGGTTCTTCAACCCATCCAAACCGGCCCCGCCAATCTGCCATGGGGATTTTTTTTTGGCCAGTCTCCCAATCCCAATGCTTGCCGTCGATCATACGTCCCCCTTATTCCCACCTAAACTGACCGATATGGACCCTACAGTTTTTTTGAGATACCTTATAGTTGCATTTAGCGGCAGGATAACTTTGCAATCGCCGGTGATTGCCCATCCAACAGAACTCGCCCACAGGTCAGAAGAATCAATGCGTTGACAATGAAAATACAGAATATGTACCGAAATAGCAAGCCTGAATAAAATCGTAAAACGATTTTATCCGGCACGACCTCATCTCTTAAAGAACCCCTTGTCTAACACGACGTTACATGTTATCAGAAGACATTATTTCGGGAACCCCCCGGCAGCAATTTAGGTGGTATTCTTTTGTTTTAACAAGGAGGAAAAGTCCATGCCAGATGTAAGCAAGTATGTGCCACTGCTTGTGGTGATTTGTATTGGAATTATTGTTCAGGTACTGCTGATCCCGCTCGATTGCATCAACAAGCCCTATAAAACAGCCGTCGCTTTTACAGAGGCTTATTTAAAAATAGACCCATCCATGGCGAAGTATTTATGCGAAGACAGTAAAACAGTCGATGAAATCGACACGGTGGCGCAGTATATCTACGATATGACAAAGCAGGCTCAGGATCGCGGGTTTGACAAAATTTACCTTAAAAGCAGGCTTTACAATGTCGAAACACACACCACGTATCTTGGGGATTCCGAAGCAACGGTTTCTATCTCTGCCCAGAAAAGAACCGCTATCAACCCGATTTTTGCCTTGGTTACCAAGCTGTTCTTCATAGGTGAAACCCACCCATTCAACGAAACCATAGAAATCATCAAGGAAGACGGCACATGGAAAGTCTGTGGATCTCCCTTGTCTTTACAACAGAATGTCTGATTTGAGATATGGAGACGATTTACACAAGGATTCAGACCAGAGCCCGTCAGATCGTCTCCAGATTCCCTACACCCGATTTCTATAAGAAAGAAGCCGACGCCATTGCCTCATCTCGCAAGCTGATGGAGAAAAGCAGGCATATTTCCGACCTGAAAGCCATTGTCATTGAACACCTTGAAGACGATTTCGGGCATGGTCTGCAACATGCCGTAAAAGTCAGCCTGGAAGCCGGTGCCCTGGTTCTGATTGAGGAACAACAAATGCCACTTTCCAGGCAGACCATCACCAGGCACGTCCTCCTGGTTCAATGCGCGGGGCTTCTTCACGATATTCGGCGAAAAAAGAAAAATCACGCCATCAAAGGGGCTGAATTCACCAAAAAGCTTCTCCAGGATTTTCCCCTGTCATCCAGTGAGGTGGCGAATATCTGTCTTGCTATACAGAATCATGAAGCCTTTAAAAATAAAATAGAGATTGATTCAGCCGAAGGAAAACTCATTTCGGACTGTCTCTACGATGCCGATAAATTTAGATGGGGACCGGACAATTTTACAGACACGCTCTGGGAGATGGTTTCCTTTCTGAATCCGCCTCTGGAAACATTTATCACACACTACCCCAAAGGCATGAAAGGTCTCGAAAGAATTAAGCAGACTTTCAGATCCCATGCAGGAAAACGGTACGGCCCCAATTTCATCGATATCGGCCTCGCTATCGGTGAAAAGCTGTATCGGGTGATACAAAAAGAATTCGATCCTTTTAAGTAAGCGATAAGCTGTAAGCAGTAAGCCCGCTTATCGCTTAAACCTAACACCTAAAACTTAATACCTAAAACCGACAGCCACATACCCCTTCGAAAAGTCAATAAACACAACAAACACAAAGAGCACAATAAACGATCAGGAGGAGTCAATGGAACAACCCATCAATGTGTACTGGAAAATCAAACTTAACGAACTCAAGGAACAGTTGGAATCCAACAATTTCCATGTCAGCATCGCCGATAGCATGTCCCACGCCAAAACGCTTGTCCTGGAGACGTTCATTCCAGAATTAAAGCCCCAAAGCATCTCCTGGGGAGGTTCCATGACCTTTGTCGCAACAGGTCTGTATAAAGCCCTCAAGGACAGCAAGGAAATAAAGGTTGTGGATGCCATCGACCTATCTATTTCAAAGGCAGAATTGATGGAACGTAAACGAGCGTCCCTGCTGGTGGATCTATTTATTACCGGAACCAACGCCATTACCGAAGACGGACAGTTGGTAAACCTCGACATGATTGGCAACCGGGTCGGTGCCCTGACATTCGGACCAAAGCATGTCATCATACTGGTGGGTCGGAATAAAATCGTACCGGAGATTGAAGATGCCATGGCACGCATCAAGGACTTTGCCGCACCTGCCAATGCCATGCGTCTCGACAAAAAGACCCCTTGCACCAAAACAGCTTATTGCCACGAATGCAGCAGCCCGGATCGTATATGCAATACCTGGACGATAACAGAAAAATCGTTTCCCAAACATAGAGTGAAAATCGTGCTGATAAATGAAGATTTGGGGCTATAATAACTTTAGGGTCTAAGGAGGTAGCCATAAGCAATAAGCTGTAAGCTGCTTAAGGCTTTTCGCTTACAGCTTAAACCCTGATAAACTGAGGTGAAGATGACTGGGCAGGTACAACCTGATGTTGAACAATCATATGGCCAACCGGCCGTCTGGCTTCTCATTTGCCTGATAATTCTGGTCGGTGCCATGGCACTGGCGTCTGCCGTTCAAAAAGATTTTGGGAATGTACATGTCTCGAACGTAACTTTTCGAAACTTTAACGGCATAGCCGTCCGGGCAAAACTACTTCAACCTGAAAACGATTCAGGAAAACAGTCATTACCGGGTGTCGTCTACATCCATGGTTACCAGAACAACCGGGAAACAGGTGATGCCTACTGTATCGAGCTGGCAAGACGTGGTTTTGTTGTCCTGAATATCGATGCCATCGGCAGGGGTAACTCCGGTGTTCCCAACGCCCCCTCCGATCCCGACTTCGATAACAGCTACGGAGGCCTGTCGGCATTGAATTATCTCCGGAGTCTTCCCAACGTCAACCCCCAGACACTTGGTATGATGGGACATAGCCTTGGCGCTGAAATGGCCTACCAGGTTGCCATGGAAAACCCATCGGTAAAAGCCCTCGTTATCACCGGATTCGCCTATACGGCTGCTGCAAATAAAAGCGTTCCCATGAATATGCTGATGGTTATCGGTAAATGGGACGAGTTCCGCTATCGCATGACCCGTACCCGGGACATCGAAAAAGAATGGATGAAAACCGAGGAGACACGCAGCGTCATCTCCCATCCAAACCCGCAAATAGGGGTGACCTACGGTGAATTCAAGGATGGTACGGCCCGTCGTGTGGTGGTGCCGAAAACGATTCACATTCAGGAATCCCATAGTCGCCTGGCCATCACCGAATCCCTGCTGTGGATGAAGCAGGCACTATCACCACCCACAGCGTTCTGGATCGACCCGGACCGACAGATATGGCCTGTCAAGGAATGGGCAACACTGATGGCCATGCTGGCCGGCCTGTGGTCGCTGATACCCCTTGGTTCCCTGCTGGTCCGGATGTCGTTTTTCAACGACATTCAGGCGACAGCTTCAACCCGTTATGCCTGCAGGATGAACACCTGCTTTCGATTTGCTCTTGTCAATGGCTTGCTCATGTGGCTTTACCTACCCCTTATTTTTGTTCTTTTCGGTATTCATATCTATATCGTCCACATCGACAAGGCTTTTCCCATGATGATGGTGAATGCCATCGTCTGGTGGTTTATGTGGATCAATGTGATCGGATTTTTCATTTTTCAAAGATGGTTTAAAAAAAATAAAACACGTGAAAACCTGTCGCTTGCCGACCTGGGTATTTCCTACAATCCGGACTATTTTTCTCTCGATAGAAACCGTCTAACAAAAACGGCCCTGTTGGCCCTTTTTCTGTTCGGGTTTGCCTGCCTGAGTGAACACATCCTGGAACAAATATTCATCGTCGACTACCGTTTTATTTTTCCATTTGCCAGTGATCTGACACCCTATCGCGTTAAGATGGCACTTTTGTACTTCCCGTTTCTTTTAGCAGGTTTCCTTCAGACGGGCGTTTTCCTTCACGGTCAAATGAGACGTCCGGAAAGAGCCACACCCATCATGACCTTTTTCGACTGGTCTTGCACAAACATCATGACCATGGTGCTTCCGCTGCTGCTTTTCATGGCCGTGCAATACGTACCCCTGCTCCTCAACGGCTTCATTCCGCTGGTGGGACCGGGTGGCATGTTTGTTTCATTTGTTATCAATCTGTTTCATATTGTCGGCGTACTCATTGTGGTGATACCCATTTCCACCTGGCTGTTTCAGCTTACAGGTAAAATCTATCTAGGCGCCATGACCAACGCAGCGTTGGTATCCTGGATGTTTGCATCATCCCAGGTAATTGCGCCGATACCTGTTTAGCCTGCGGCTGTAATTAGCCTTTCAGGCGTCATTAGCACTTCGTGCGACATTTGCGCTCCGCGCGATATTTTTTGCTGCTCATAGCTGACAGCTTTCAGCAACCCTCCAACCCTTGTATCCCCCTCGAACCCTTCTTTCTTGTTTGACACATCTTTTAGATTTCACTATACTCTCCCAGAATTGTTAGATGCCTGTTAGATTGATCAGTTTTTCTGCAATCCCTACAAGATGTTATCAACAAAGGAGAGTATTATGGCGGATAAACCCTGGCACGGGGAAAAATGGCCCCAAGGCGTACCTTTTGAAATTTCCGGTTATGACAACCCCCTGTACAACATTCTGGATGAATCAGCGCAGAAGTATCCGAATAATGTTTACACCATCTTTAACGATGCGACACGAACCTATGCCCAGGTAAAAGATACCGCAGACAGGATCGCCAATTTCCTGGTATCCAAGGGCATCAAAAAGGGTGACCGGGTTGCCATCTTTCTCCCCAACCTGCCACACTATCCAGCCATTTTTTTTGGCATTCTCAAAGCCGGCGCCGTCTGTGTAACCTGTAACCCTGTCTACACTGCCAGTGAGCTGAATTACCAGCTGGGTGATGCCGGCGCAAAAATGGTCTTCTGCATGGATCATCCACTGTTCTACCCCACAACTGTCGAAGCTATCAAAAACACCGATGTTGAGAACGTGGTTGTCTGCAGCGTCAAGTCTTACCTGCCCTGGATCAAAGGCTTCCTGGGAAGTCTGCTGGGTAAAATTCCCAAGGCGGAAAGCTATCAGGACGGTCATCTCTTTTTTGACGATGTGGTTTCCGCTGCCCAACCCCAGCCGCCTGCGGTGGATATCGATCCTATGAATGATCTGGCCTTGATCATTTATACAGGTGGAACCACCGGTCGCCCCAAAGGTGCAGCGCTCACGCATTCCAATTTTTATCATAATGTTCTGGCCCTGGGGGAATGGGGCCGGCTTCCCCATGAGCCTGACGGTGTACCGGAAAAAATCCGCCACGGCGGCTTTCACACCTACCTGGGTGTATTGCCCTGGTATCACAGCTTTGGTCTGACCGTTGCCATGCAGTCTGCCTGTCTTTCCGGCAGCAAACTGATCTGTATCCCCGACCCCCGTGCCGGCGACCCCCCATTTACGGAAGTATTGAAAGCCGTTCAAAAATACAAGCCCACATTGATGCCGGCAGTCCCCACGATTTTTGTGGCCTTTACCACCCATGCGCTGCTGGACCAGTTTGATCTGACATCACTCATGGGCTGTTTTTCGGGTGGCGCACCGCTTCCCCCCGAGGTCTGCAAACAGTTTGAAGAAAAAACCGGTTCCATTATTTTCGAGGGTTACGGGCTCAGTGAAACATCCCCGGTTGTCTCAGCAAACCCCACCAACCAAAAAGACCGGAAAATTGGTTCCATTGGCTTTCCTGTGCCCAGCACCGATGTGAAGATCGTAGACCTGGACACCGGTTTGAAGGAACTCGCCCAGGGTGAAGATGGAGAGATCGCCATCCATGGCCCCCAGGTCATGCAGGGTTACTGGAACAAACCCGATGCGAATAAGGAAGTCTTTAGGGAGCTCGATGGGAAACGCTACTTTCTCACCGGCGACATCGGTCATATCGACGAAGATGGCTATATTCTGATCACGGACCGCAAAAAAGACTTGATCATCGTGGGCGGCTTCAATGTTTATCCCAGAGAAGTTGAAGACACGCTATTTACCCATCCCAAGGTTGCCCTGGTTGCCGTTGTGGGCATACCCGATGCGAAAAGTGGTGAAATCGTCAAAGCCTACATTCAACTGAAGCCCGGGGAGACAGCCACCAAGGAAGAAATAACAGCCTTTTGTAAGGAAAACATGGCCGGTTACAAACGCCCGCGTGTCATCGAGTTTCGGGATGAAGTGCCTGTATCCAATGTCGGCAAAGTGCTTCGACGGGTTCTGAGAGATGAAGAAATAGAGAAACAGAAAAATCAATGAAACAAAAATTCGACAAAGTCGGCAGAAACGACCCTTGCCCCTGCGGCAGCGGCTTGAAATACAAGCGCTGCTGCATCGGCAGGGAACCCGCACCCCGGGAAAGCCTGGATACGCTCTATGAAAGGGAATACCAGATCCATCTCAAAAAAGAGCCGGACATCGAGGGACTCCGCAAGGCCGGGAAACTGGTAATAGAAACCCTCGACCTTGCAGAATCCATCGTCAAACCCGGATTGAAGACAGACGACATCAATACACTCGTACATGACTTCACTATCCAGAACAACGCCATACCAGCGCCCCTGAACTACCGGGGTTTCCCGAAGAGTGTCTGCGTCTCGGTCAACGATGTTATCTGTCATGGCATCCCGGGAGATTACCAACTGGCAGATGGTGATATCGTCAACATCGATGTCACTTCGATTCTGGATGGATACTATGCCGACGCCAGCAAAACTTTTTTTGTTGGGTCGCCTAGCCCCAAAGCCAGAAAAATTGTCCAGGTGGCCCGACAGAGCCTCAAAGAAGGTATGGTCATGGTAAAACCTGGTAACACCGTCGGTGACATCGGACATGCCATACAGCAATATGCTGAAAGCAAAGGCTGTTCGGTTGTACGAGACTTTGTCGGACATGGCATCGGCACGGAATTTCACGAACACCCGCAAATACCCCACTTTGGGAAAAAAGCCCAAGGAGTAGAACTGATACCGGGTATGGTGTTTACCATCGAGCCCATGATCAACCTGGGAGGATTATCACTGCGCATCCTGAAAGATAAATGGACGGCCGTAACCAAGGACGGTTCCCTGTCCGCCCAGTTTGAGCAAACCCTTCTTGTGACTGAAAATGGCCTGGAGAGCCTAACTCCATATAACCTATAGGTTGTTCTGCCGTACGGCAGAGCTTCGCATCGATCGTAAGAAATTCTGTCTAAGTTAGATTCACCTTCTGTTTGGGTTTATGGGCTGCTATCTTATCGCCAGAGCAGGCGGATAACCCTAGTTGCTACCCCCTATTGTTGAAATAACGCCTAATGACCTGCTGAACAATGCTTCCTTTTCAAGCATCGTTTTTCATCTATAGACTTGACAACCTACTGGGATCCTAGTATCCTAGTTCGGCTTTACGATTTTCCCGACTGCATCGCAACCCGGAATTTTCACGAAATGTTTCGGTTAAAGAACAGGCAACAGAATGTCGCCGATTATACCCCAAAATAGCTGGAGTCTACGTAAGGAGATTTTCGACTATCTCAGCAAGCAGATCGAAAGTGGCTCCCTGACACCGGGCTCTCTCATCAATGTACGCAAGTTGACGGAAACGCTGAATGTCAGTCGCACGCCGTTACGCGAGGCGCTTGCCCAGTTGGAAATCCAAGGTCTGGTATCCATTTTGCCCCAGCGTGGCGTTCTGATCAATGTCCTGCTGTATGAAGATCTGTTGGATCTCTTTGAAATTATCGGGGCCCTCGAGTCCCAGGTGGTTTTAATGGTTTTTGATCGGATCACAGATAGAAAGATCCAGTTGATGAAGCGTTACAACAGGGTTATGAAACAGGCGATAATAAAAGAAGAAAATCGAAACTTCCATGAGACCAATATTCTTTTTCACAAGGTCTTTCTTGATCTGTCCACCAATCTGGAATTGACCGTTTATGTGAGCAGTCTGAAGCTGAGATTGTTCGGGTTTGCACTCAAAAGTTACCGGGATCGTTTTAAAAGAGCCATTGTTGCAGAACACGATGTGTTTATCGCGCTGCTAAAGGAAGGCAAACGGCAATCCGCTGCGGCGTACCTGAAAGACGTTCATTGGAAATTCAATTATCCTGATAATTTTATCCGGCCTGATACCGTTGAAAACAACAGGACAGGCGATATTCAAAATGTTGGATCATCCCCAAAAGAGTTGATCTAAAAGTATAAAGAGCTAACCGTTTGGTAGAAATCGTATAAGCGTTGTTTGCATATATATAAAGTCATGATAACCAATATAAATTTAGGAGGCTGATGATGGCTAAGATGAAAATGACCACCGAAGAAGCTTTTATTAAAGTTCTTCAGATGCATGGAATTGATTGTGCATTTGGTATTATCGGCTCGGCGATGATGCCGGTTACCGACCTGTTCCCCAAGGCAGGTATCACTTTCTGGGATTGTGGGCATGAATTCAGCGCAGGCATGATGGCGGACGGATTCACCCGTGCCTCCGGCAAGATGAGTATGCTGGTGGGCCAGAACGGGCCAGGGATTGCAAATTTTGTTACACCGGTAAAAACTGCCTACTGGAACCACACACCGCTCTTGCTGATAACCGGTCAGGCTGCAAACATGACCATGGGGCAAGGCGGTTTTCAGGAAGTCCCGCAGATGGCCATGTTTGAGGACATGGTTGCCTACCAGGAAGAAGTGCTTCATCCATCCCGTATGGCCGAGGTTCTCAATCGTGTTATCATGCGGGCCAAACGCGCCTCTGCGCCGGCCCAGATCAATATCCCGCGTGACTTCTGGACCCAGGTTATCGACATCGAACTGCCCCCCATTATTGACTTTGAGCGTCCCGCAGGTGGCGAGGAAGCCATCGCAAGGGCAGCCGAGCTTTTATCGAATGCCAAATTCCCCGTAATCCT
>JASJGV010000036.1:0-4016 GCA_033791325.1 Desulfobacterales bacterium
GGCAGCCCGCGCCACTTCCTCGGCACTGGGCCGCCGCCGGAGTTCATGAAACAGAGAAGCGTAGATACCGCGAATCCGCGTGATTTCCGATGTCATGTGCGTGGGCACTCGAATCATGTGACTCTTTTCGCTGAGTGCGCGTGTGATCGCCTGTCGAATCCACCATGTGGCATACGTCGAAAATTTATACCCCCGTCGATATTCAAACTTGTCGACCGCCTTCATGAGTCCAATGTTACCTTCCTGTATCAGATCGAGAAACTGTAACCCTCTGTTGGTATATTTCTTTGCAATGCTGACCACCAGGCGCAAATTGGCTTTTATAAGCTCACTTTTAGCCAGTTTTGCCCAAAAACGCCCTTCGTTGACATTGGCGATGATCCGCTTTAGGGACCTGCTGTTGGTCTTTGTCACATCCTCTTTTTCTTTGACTTCATCGCTTATTTCAGCCATGCTTTTATAAAGGGTACCCAGTTCATCCCGTGTAAGCGAGCAATGTTTTTTAGCCCACTTTGTAAACGTTGTCTTGTTTTTCAGACTGGTTCGAAGATCATTGATGGGCACGCCAAAGGCCTCCGCACAAAGGGTCGTCAGTCGGTGCATTGCATCAAACCAGTCGGTGAGCCGTCTGATATCTTCCTCCATCTGGTCGATAACCGAACCTTCTAGACGCCATCCTTTCAGGGATTCAAAGAGCTTGGTGTTTCTGCGGGAAATACACCGCCGGATCCTGCGTTGCTCATCCGCCGGCAGGTTTCCTGATGCTATCTGTTCCCTGAAGATCTTGTTTTCATCATTGATCGCGGTGATCTCCGTGACGGTGACGACAAAATTCGCTATTTGAACCACTTCTTCGATAAAGGTGTCGCCTTCGTCGATATCCCGCAGCACATGTTTGGAACGCAGTTCGCCTTCTTTAATATGTTCACCCAGTTTCAGGATATAGTCGACCCCCAAGGTGGTTTCAAGAAGCGACTTCAGCACGTCCTGTTCACCCGCCTCAATTTTTTTGGCGATCTCGACCTCTCCTTCACGGCTCAACAGGGTAACCAGTCCCATCTCGCGAAGATACATTTTTACGGGATCCGTCACCGTGCCAAAATCAGGTAAGGCTTTCTGGGCGGTCTTGGCCGCTTTCTTTTCCGTCGCCTTAAGCTTGACGATCTGTTTGGCTACGTTTTCCTTGTCAGTAATTTTGATATCCATTTCACCAAACATGATTAAAGTGTTGTCAATCTGCTCGGCTGACACTTTCCCGTCGGGTATCAACTTATTTATTTCTTCGTAGGTCAAAAAACCCTGCTTTTTCCCTTTGGTAATGAGTGTTTTCAACTTCTTCTGGTTCTTAATCGCCAGATCTTTCACTGCTTTGGGTCGGGAAGGCTTCTGTTGCGTTTTTTTCATCTTAGGCGTTGCCTTTTTGGTGAGAGCCTTTTTTTCATTTTTTGCCATAGTTTTCGCAGCCGGTGTTGTCTTTTCAGGTTTAGACTTGGCAGTTTCCGTCCTTTTGGTTTTGGGTTTGGCTGTTTTCTTAACTGCTTTACGGCTTGTTTTGGGGGCGGCGATCTTTTTCACGGCACGTTTTCTTTTTTTCAACGACAGCACGGACTTCTTCTTCGGTTTTGCCGGTGAAGTTTTTTTGGCTGCTGTTTTTTTAGTTTTAACAACATCCGTTTTCGGTTTCCTGACCGGTTCTTTGGCTACATGTTTTTTTGCCGGTTTCTTTTTGGCCGTGGCTTTTGGGGTTGTCTTTTTAGGGGTCTTTTCTTTGGGTTCTGCTTTTTTCACCATTGAATACAGCCTCCTGCCATCTATTCTGCTGTCTAAATTGATGTGATGTCGGTATCAGGGTATTTTTACTCGAATAGCTCCTGCTTCTGCCGCTCATCGGAAACAGCGATGTTTTGCTTCTCCTGAAGCAATTTAAATAAGAGATCCAGATTGTTATCTTTTTCCGCTGCCTTTATTTGCTCCGTCAGGGAAACGCTGTAGCGTAGGGGGCTGTTTTGGATAAACTTGGTAATCACCTTGCGACAGTCCCTCCGATTCCACATTTCTTCCTTTATAGATAACGAAGCTAATATATTCCTTTTTTCTTCTTCGTCAACAAGGGAGATCAATTTAGATACACCACGATCCTTTTCATTTTTCATGGATAGTATCAATTCCCCAAGTGTTTTTAACGCTTCGGTTGTAAAATAATCTAAAACCTTGTCTTGAATGATATCGGGCAAAATTTCCGGGTACTGAAGCATCATCGCCAGGATCTGTCGTTCCAGCCCGGTACCCGTGGTTTGATTTTTGGCCTTGCCCTTGAGTGGCTTTTCCGGCTGGTGTTCACGCAGGCCCTGGCTCTTTGGACGATTGCCTTGGCTTTGTTCCGCCTTTCGGATGGCTGCAATCGCCTCATCCACCTTATCCTGAATATCATATTCTTTTACGCCAAGATGTTCCCACACTTCTTTGATATAACTATTTCGTGCTCCGGTATCCGGTATAGACGCCAGGGGTACTTTAAGTTCTTCAATAATCTGCATCTTCCCCTCCACCGAAAGCCCATATTTTTTCTGAGCCGATTCCATGATGAATGTGATGACACTGCGTGATTTAGCCGCTGTTTCGTTAAAAGCCTCTACCCCGAATTCTCTCAAAAAGGAATCAGGATCATGTCCCTTGGGCAGTAACATCACCCGGGCCTGCATGCCCTTTTCGATAAAAGTCCCCACACTCCTCAAGGACGCCTGGATGCCAGCATCATCCCCATCGAATACAAGGATCACCTTATCTGCAAATCCCGTGATCATGTGGATGTGCTCAGTTGTCAGAGCCGTCCCCAGGGTTGCACCCGCATTTTTAATGCCATATTGATGCAGGGCCAGCAGGTCAAAGTAACCCTCTACGATATAGACAGTCCGGGTTTCCCGGCACTTGTTGCGGGCGATATGCATCCCGTAAAGCAACTTACTTTTACTATACACGGGTGTCTCGGGAGAATTAAGATATTTCGGCAACGATGCATCCAGCACCCGTCCACCGAATCCGACCACCTGTTTATTGAGGTTATATATCGGAAAAACAATCCGTTCACGGAAACGATCATAATATCCCGTACCCGATTTCTTGGGGATAACCAGCCCCGCTTTCTCGATCAGGTTCACGGGAACCCGCTTGTTTTGCAAATAATTCCGGAGCCCGTCCCAGGCGTCACGCGCATAACCCAATTGAAACCTGTCGATGACCGATGGGTCCATCCCTCTTTTATTGAGATATGCCATAGCCTGTTTACCATAGGAATCATGCAGCAAATTCCAGTGAAAGTAGTCCGTGGCCATGCGGTTGATTGAGAGTAGCTTTTCCCTTTCACTGATCTGTTCACGCATGGCCCGGGACATTTTTCGTTCCGGCAGATCGATGCCGTAACGTCTTGCAAGAAGTCTTACCGCTTCAGGGAAGGATACACCGTCATGCCGTATAAGAAAGTTAAAGACATTACCGCCGGTATTACATCCAAAACAATGAAAAATCTGCTTGGCCGGACTGACAGTGAAAGAAGCGTCTTTTTCGGCGTGAAACGGGCAGAGACCACTGTAATTTTTACATGTTTTTTTCATCATTACATAATCTGATACAACTTCAACGATATCTGCGGCGTTCTTGATTTCTTCAATTTTTTCTTCTGGAATAAAATTGGACAAAAAGAACGCCCCCCATGGAATAAAAGCCGTTACAACTGGTGATATTGGCAGGATCTTAAGCGTTAATTTGATTTCATCCATGCTGTTTTCAGCAAAAAAATGACTTCAAATTTTTAAACTTTAATTTTTAATTAATTTTCAATGTTATGTCAAGAGGAAGGTTTGGTTAGCTGAGAAACTATTTGTCCTATAACTGCAATATTTATATATTTTGCGGTAAAATGGATCCCCACGGGTAAACCCGTGGTCCCATTAAAATACCCGGCTTCGCCGCGGTTATCCGCCTTATCCTTGGGGTGACATCGCGCTGTAGCAATTCAC
>JASJGV010000037.1:0-3652 GCA_033791325.1 Desulfobacterales bacterium
ATATCTTTCAGATTTTTATCCAGCCCTACAAGGCGTTTGCCATTGATTGGACAGTTAAACTGGTATTTATCGTCATTATCGGCGGTATCGGAACCATTGAGGGTCCGATCGTTGGAGCGCTCTTATATGTTCTTATATCGCAGTATATGGCTGAGTATTCTTCTGTGAGTATGCTTTTTCTCGGAGGTATTGCCATTGCCGTCATTCTTGTGGCACCCAAGGGAATCATGGGAACCCTGCAGGAAAAGTTAGGCTTTGAAATCCTCTCACCTCGTCGATATTGAGTTGATAAGGGGTAGTACTGAAAGGAGTTGTTTTTTGTAATAAACGTATTAGGCCAATTGTCTGGCCACCACCCGGTGTCCAATACCCGGGAGTTATCTATCTGGCTGGTTGCATGTAAAATCAGTCGATTGCGGTATTAATCCAAATGGACAGGAGGGAGCAGTATGGAAAACAAAAAAGACGGAAAAGTAAAAGGAATTAATCGCAGAGAGTTTTTGAAAACATCGGCTGTTGTAGCAGGCACCGCTGCCATTTCAGTATCTGGCTGGCCGCTCACTGCAAGTCCGGCATTCGCTGGAACTCGTGATCACATTCTCATCGGCCGTCCTAATCCCAGTACTGGGCCACTAGCCGACTTCGGTGCTGCTACACCCTGGGTGGATGAACGTGCTCTTGCAAGAATTAATGCTGATGGCGGAATTTTTATCAAGGAACTAGGAAAAAAACTGCCGGTCAAAGTCAAGATAATGGATACCGAGTCAAATCCCACCAAAGCTGCGGAACTTACTTCAAGATTGATCATGCAGGACAAAGTTGACCTGATGGTCGCCTTTCACACTCCGGACACCGTTAACCCGGTCAGCAGTATTTGCGAGCGGTTCAAGATGCCCTGTATCACCCTGGATTCTCCACTGGAGCCCTGGCTCGATGGTGGGCCGTATACATGGGCGTTCCATTCTTTCTGGTCTGTGGAAAAAGATATCCTGCCCACTTATGTTGGCATGTGGGAGCAGGTTCCTACCAATAAGGTCGTAGGCGTGTTGATGGCAAACGATCCCGATGGTGTTGCCTGGTCCTCAATCTTCAAAAAAGCGTTGGAGCCCAGGGGGTATAAATTTGTTGATATGGGACGATTTCCGTATGGAACTCAAGATTTCAGTAGTTTTATCAACGCCTGGAAGAAGGAAAACGTTGAGATCCTTTTAGGCAATACAATTCCGCCCGATTTCGCTACAGCCTGGCGTCAATGTCGCCGGTTTGGGTTTACTCCCAAAATTGCCACTATTGGTAAAGCGATACTCTTTCCTTCCGCAGTAGGCGCCTTAGGTGGAGATCTGCCGGAAGGCTTGAGCTGTGAAATCTGGTGGGGCCCTGACCACCCTTTCAACTCATCGCTGGAGAAAATTTCGGCAGGAGATCTTTGCGCTGACTGGACGAAAGATACAAAACAAGAATGGACTCAGCCCATTGGTTTTAAATACGCCGGCTATGAGATAGCAGCAAATGCCCTGAACCGAGCCCAATCTCTGGACAAAGATGTCATTCGTAAAGCTATTGCCGAGACCAATATGGATACCATCGTTGGTCCCATCAATTTCAATGATCAGAATTACTGCCGTACACCCCTGGTTGGCGGACAATGGAGCAAAGGTGAGACGTTCCCATGGGACTGCAAGACTGTCTACAACAAGCAGCACCCTGAGATTCCAACCAATGGCACATTTAAAGTAATAGGTTAAGATTAATTCGTAAAATCAATCCCTGAAATCCTTCCCAGGTGCTGCCCCAAGCGGCTCCATCTGGGAAGGGAAAGCGATAATTTTCATGAGTCGCCCTACTCTATTCTGCCGGGCCTGGTTGAAAACTGAGAAGAGTGCACATGCGTATAGTGCTCTCCCTGTAGCAGAAACAGATAACTATAGAATGTAAACGAGGTGTAAATATGGAATTACCTGACACTAGTAAGGTGTTTGATATTAAAGATAAAGTTTCTTTGATCACTGGAGCTACCGGTGGTTTCGGTTCAATCGCCTGTACGACAATGGCTGCCGCCGGAGCGAAAGTCATGGTAACGGGACGATCTGAGGATACACTAAAGAGTTTGGTTGCAGAGCTCAAAGATTCAGGAGCCGATGCTGCATATTCAGTAGGCTCGCCTGATAACTACGATGATGTTCAAAAGGTTGTCGGTGACACTGTAAAAACTTTTGGCGGCATTGACATCTTAATCAATGCGGCTGGTGTTAATATATTCGGCAATATTGTGGAACAGTCTATCGATGACTGGGAAACGATCATGAAGGCCAATTACAATGGCACCTATCTGTACTGCAAAGAAGTCGGCAAGGTAATGATTGAGCAGGGCCGCGGCGGTAAGGTTATTAATGTTTCCTCAGCGCGAGGTAACCTGGGGATGGCCGGCTACACTGCCTACAGTTCTTCCAAGGCCGCAGTTAATCTTTTGACCAAATCTCTTGGATGTGAGTGGGGACCCCACAAAATTAATGTTAACGCTCTGGCCCCGACAGTCTTCAGAACAGCCCTGACCCAATGGATGTTTGATGACAAGGAATTCTATAAGAACTTTTTGCGCCGAATCCCCATTGGCCGCTTGGGTGAACCTGGCGACTTTGTAGGTATCCTGCTGATGCTGTCTTCTTCGGCATCAGATTTCATGACAGGATCTATTATCGATATAGATGGCGGATACGCTGCGGGCTGATCAGAAAAGGAAAGAAAAATGACTGTGAATAAAATACAAAACATATCCATCATTGGTGCAGGTCTTATGGGATGCGGGATCGCCCAGGTTTTTGCCGCTCACCCCGACCATTCTGTCACCACCTATGACAACTATACACCAGGCCCGGAAGTAATCAAACGTATCCGCGGTAACCTGGAGTTGCTGGCCGGCAAAGGGGCGATGTCTGAGGCAGACATATCGACAGTGCTCAGCCGTATTGCACATGCAGAAAACCTGGAGTCCGCGGTTGTAGATGCAGATATGGTAATTGAGTGCATTCCTGAGGACATGGAGCTGAAGCAGAACCTCTTCTGTGAGCTGGAAAAATTGTGTGGACCTGATGTGATTTTCGCAACCAACACCTCGGTTATGAGCATTACGGAGATTGCCGGAAAGGCCCAGACGCGGGAACGGATCGTGGGGACCCATTTTTGGAACCCACCTTATCTTATCCCGCTCGTGGAGGTTGTTAAATCAGACTACACTGATGACGCCATAGTGGAAGCTACTATGGCAGTACTAAAAAAAGCGGGGAAGTACCCGGTGCGCGTTAACCGTGATGTACCAGGTTTCCTGGCCAACCGATTGCAGCATGCATTATGGCGTGAAGCCATCTCGATAGTTGAAAACGGCATTGCAGATGCGGCCACTGTTGATGCCGCCATCCGGATGGGATTTGGGCTCCGCTTACCGACTCTGGGGCCTATGGAAAATGCGGATATGGTGGGTACAGATCTTACCTTGGCTATCCATAGCTATATCCTGCCGCACCTGGAGAACTCGGGTGCGCCTTCGCCTTTGCTGCAGGATCTCGTGCAGAATGGTGATCTGGGTTTCAAGACAGGAAAAGGTTTTCAGGACTGGACACCAGAAAAAATAGAGGAGTCCCGAAAACGCTTGACC
>JASJGV010000038.1:0-4663 GCA_033791325.1 Desulfobacterales bacterium
GACGAGATCGTGGAAGCATCCAGGGGTGCCTGGCTGATCGTGAATGGTCTGCCACCTGATTTTAATTCTAATGTCATGGAAGCCGCCTTGAAAAATAAGTTGCATTATCAGGATATGGCATCGGGTCCTGTGGAGGACATCGATTTTGTGGGTGCTGTCAAACGGCAGCTGGCCCTTGATGAAAAGTTCAAAGCAGCAGGGCTGAGCGCATTGATCAACACGGGATCGGCACCCGGTCTGGTGAATGTCATTGCCAAGAATGCGGCCGACAAACTGGATGTTCTGGAAACCATCGACATCTATATCTATGACGGCATATGGACAAACCGGTTCATACCTTTCTGGTGGTCACCGGAAACCGCTTTCGGTGATATGGCCGCAGAGCCCATAATATTCGAAAAGGGTGAATATAAGCGTGTTCCACCCTACAACAATCCGGAAATGATCGAGTTCAGAGGCTTGGGTGCTCGTCGGATGGTAGACCACGAGCATGAAGAACCGGTTACCTTTGGCCTGTTTTTCAAGGGTCTGAAACGCGCCAACTTCAAATATGGCGGGCCTGCGTGTGAGCTTGCCGAGTCCTTTTACAAAATGGGGTTGCTGGGAACCGACCCGGTTGAGGTTAACGGTGTCAGCGTTGTTCCCCTTGATCTGGTATGTCAGCTGACCCCACCGGCACCATCTGACCCTGAAACGATACAGGAGGCACTTTCCGAAGGCATGGCCCTCGAGGAAGGTGCCGCCCTTGTTCGGGTTCAGGGGCAAAAGAATGACAAATCGGTTCGTATAGATAACTACATCAATGCCCCCGGGCTGACAGAGTCTTTTGAAAAATACGGAATTACCCACGAATCTTTTCTCACGGGTCAGTCGGCATTTCTATTTACAAAGCTTTTTTTAAACGACAAAATCAATCTTAAGGGTGTATTTCCACCGGAAGTTCTTGACGCAAGCGCGTTAGAATATTACCTGAAAGAAGCTGCCGGGCTGGGCATTACCGTAGATGAGATCCTGGAAACCAGTCTGTTTCATGCCGCGACAGGGTAATTGTCGATCCACACTCTCACCGATGGAAAATCTATCTGCAACCATAAGATGGAGGTGTCGTGATGCAAGATGAAAAAAAAGTTGTTGTGCTTTTAGGGAGTCCCCGGAAAAAAGGGAACAGCACCGCCTTGGCGAAACAGGTCATTCATGGTGCAGAATCCACGGGGGCCATGGTGGAGTCTGTTTACTTAAACGGATTGAACATTAAACCCTGTCAGGGTTGCTACGCCTGTCAGAAGCCGGATAGCAGCGGTTGTGTTGTCGATGATGACATGCAGGCTGTTTACCCGAAATTGCAGGCAGCAGACAGGTGGGTAATTGCAAGCCCGGTATACTGGTTTAGTATGTCGGCGCAGACCAAACTATTCATGGACCGTTGTATTGCCATGTTCAATGAAAAAGAGGAAAAGAACCGGCTTTTCAACAAACAGATTGCCATTGCCATGAGCTACGGCGATACCGATGTCTTCAACTCGGGGTGTGTGAATGCATTGCGCAGTTTTCAGGATGCTTACCGGTACGCCGGGGCAAAGATCGTGGGCATGGTTTACGGCAGTGCCGAGGAGCCTGGTGAAATCAAATCCAACATGATCCTGATGAAACAGGCTGAGGAATTGGGCAAAAAACTGGTGAAAGGGTAATATAGCAAAAGGAATTCGTGATGGAGACGCATTTCAGGGTTCTTTCTGAAAATGAAAAAACCACAATACATGAACAAACTCTGAGCATATTGTCGAAAACCGGTGTTCGGGTGGGGACAGAAAAAGGACGCAGACTTCTCAAGGAAGCCGGAGCGGTGGTTCACAAAAACGATGATATTGTAAGTTTTCCGGCAAGTCTTGTTGAGGCGTCGATTCAAATGGTGCCCCAAAAATTCAGTTTGGGTGCCAGAAGACCCGGCTGGGACCTGTCGATGAATAACGGAGAGTGCGCCCTTCTGCTGAGCGGTGAAGGAACCCATGCCATAGACAGGCAAAGCGGCGAAATTCGGAATTCAACATTTCAGGACTGGTTAAGTGCCACACAGCTGGCTGATGTCCTGGATGACATCGGTATGTATTGGAAAATTGTTGAAACAACCGACAGGGGAGATGAATCTGTCGATTACATAGACTATTTGGTCCATCTGTTCCGCAATTTTTCTAAACATATTCAGGATACCACCAATTCAGTTGAAAAAAGTCAGTGGCTACTGGAGGTGTTACAGGTGGTATTCGGTTCAAAAGAAGAGATTAAAAAATCAAAACCGTTTTCTTTTGTGCTATGCCCCCAGTCACCCTTAATGATTGATCAGAAGTACACCGATGCCTATCTGGAACTGCGTGGATGGGGTATCCCCGTGGCCATCATGCCCATGCCATTGATGGGAGCCACGGCACCTGCCAGCCTGATGTCGACAGTTGTCATGGCTAACTGTGAAGTACTTGCGACACTTTGTCTGGTTCAGGCCTCTGAACCCAATACACCGGTTATCTATGCACCGGTATCCTCATTGATGGATCCCCGGACAGGTTTGGTTAAAAGTGGATGTGTGGAGGAGGGATTGATCTCAGCAGCGTCCAATGAAATGGCCCGATACTACGGACTCCCATCAGAAACATCCGGTTTGGAATCGGGAAGATTTGAGCTCAATGTTCAGTCAAGCTATGAAACAGCAATGACGGCGCTTCTTTCCATGCTTTCTTTTCCGGATATCATGGTTGGTGCAGGGGTGATAGGTGGCGGCATGGTTCTCAGTCTTGAACAGATGCTCATCGACACAGAAATCTTTAAGATGTGCCGACGGGCCCACCAGGGAATTGCTTTGGGAAAAGACAAAGGCCTGCTTGATGTTATTGATCAGACACAACCGGGTGCACAATATATTGACCACCCCACGACGCTAAAGGCTGTGCGGAGTGACGAATTGTATATCAGTCGCCTGGAAGCATTTGAGGGATTAGAATCATGGCGTCATTCAGATAAAACCGATATTGTTGATATGGCCAGAGCCAAAGTGGATCAGATTCTGTCCTCCTACCAACCATTTCCGCTGGGCGATGAGGTGGAGAAAGAATTACTAAATATTCAAAAAAAGGTAGGTTAGTTGTCTGATTTCTCAGGAAATGCCGGCGTTCCGGCATACTTTACATATCTAACCAGAAGAGACGTTTCAAAAGTTTCAATACCTTCGATTTTATTGAGTTTGTCCATAAATCGACCAAATTCAGCCTGGGAACTTACATAATTAATTTTCTGTTCAACAAACGGGGTTTTCAAAATGGGAGGAACGCGATGGCTAATGATTTTAATATAAAGAAAGGTCTGGCAGCATGCTGGGGGTTAAAGACCTTTTCACCTGATGCATTGGAGAAAATTCACGATGCCACCCTGGATGTGTTGCGATCCACAGGTGTTCGAGTGGATTCGGAAGAAGCCCTGGGTATTCTTGATAAAGGTGGTTGCCAGGTGAATAAGAAAACCGCTGTTGTTAAATTCCCAGGTCATCTGGTCATGCAGGCCTTATCCATGTGTCCCAGTCAAATATTACTGGCTGGTCGTGACAGTGAAAAAGATTTTGTAATGGGTGGCCGGGCTGTGGGTTTTACTACCTTTGGTACGGGTGTTCAGACCGAGGATCTGGAGAGCGGAGAAATCAGGGACTCCACCAAGGAGGATGTCGCCCGTATTGCACGGTTGACCGATGCTTTGGAGCACATGGATATTTTATCTTCGCCCGTAGCAGCCAGGGACAAACCGGATTCTTCTTTTGAATTGCATATGTATGAGGCCGCCCTGCTGAATTGTACCAAACATTATGATTGTGATGCTGAAAACGGTGAACGGGCACATCAGATAATAGAAATGGCGGCGGTGGTGGCAGGTGGAATGGAAAACCTGAAGCAGCGCCCCCTGCTTTCCCTGTGTGCCTGTCCCACGAGTCCGCTACAGCTCATCGAAACCTGTGCGGATGTTATTGTGGAAGCGGCAAAACATTGGGTGCCCATTAATGTGCTCAGTATGGTTATGGCCGGTGCAACCAGCCCGATTTCCCTTTCCGGGGCCCTGGTTACCCACAATGCAGAGGTATTGTCCGGTATTATTCTGGCACAAATGACCAACCCGGGCACACCGGTTATATATGGCAGTTCTTCCACAACTTTTGATATGCGTTTTGGGACAGCAGTTGTGGGTGTGCCGGAGATGGCCATGATCAGTGCAGCAGCAGCCGATCTTGCCAACTTTTATGGTCTTCCCAGTTATGTTGCAGGTGGCTAGGCTGATTCAAAGCTATCCGATGCCCAGGCAGGACATGAAAAGACGATAAGTGCTCTTCTTCCTGCGCTGGCTGGAGCAAATTTGATCTACGGTCCGGGCATGCTCGAGATGGGTATGACCTTCAGCTTCGGCCAACTGGTAATCGACGATGAAATCGCCGCCATGGTGAAACGGGTTATTTCCGGTATCGATTTTGAAGACACGCTGATGGGTGTGGATCTTATCAAGGAGATCGGCATCGGTGGCCACTTTTTATCGGAAAGACATACCCTCGATCATTTAAGAAGTGAGCAAGTCCAGTCCACGGTCATTGATCGACGTGTACGGGAAGAATGGGTGGCTTTGGGTTCAAAGAGCA
>JASJGV010000039.1:0-4554 GCA_033791325.1 Desulfobacterales bacterium
CTGACCTATGACAACATGACGTCAAAAATCACAAGGGCACATATCCCCATCAGCAAAATCCAGCAACTGCTCATGTTCGAGCGCGGATTGGGTGCGGATACGCTGGAACTCACCCATATCGACTACAGCTTCAAGCAGTGCAAACATGTGGTCACCTATGAAAAACCCAACATGGAGCAGGCAGTGCTCCAGACCATTGCGCCCATCATGTACGGGGCCATGCCCAACATGGGGCTCTACTCCATTCCGGACGGACCCGTGCCCAATCCCGGTGACCTGCTGCCCCAGGGAAAGATTACCGAAGCCCAGCAAGCCTATGAAGAGATGGCAGAATACGCCATCAAAGACATGGTCTATGTGGGTAGTGAACTGTACGAGAAGGCCGGTGCGGACGGTATTAATTTCGATACCACCGCTGCTTCCGGAGATGCCGAATTTTATGCGGCCCTGAAGGCGGTTGAAATTCTACACGAAAAATACCCTGAAATGGGTATAGAAATGGGCATGTCCGGTGAGTTTATTCTGGGTATGCATGGCGATATCGCTTATGATGGTGTGCGTCTGGCCGGTCTGTTCCCCCAGGATCAGGTGCGATTGGCGCAAAAAGCCGGGGTAACGATTTTCGGCCCTGCCATCAATATTCTCACCAATGACTCACTTCCATATAACCTGGCGCGGTCACTGGCTTTTACCAAAGCCTGCTCTGAGGCTTCGGATATTCCGATCCATGCCAATCTGGGTATGGGTGTGGGCGGGGTTCCTTTGACCCTCACGCCTCCGCTGGATGCCCTGTCGCGGGCCTCCAAAGCGCATGTCGAAATCTGTCGTTTAGACGGGTTGTAGGTGGGCGTCGGCGACCCACTGGGGATGCATGCTGCACATGCAGTTATCTCGGGAATGGGCGGAATGCGTACTGCCGGAGATCTGGTAGCACGTATGCAACTGAACCGGGGTATGCGAATCGATGCAGCCAAACAATACGTGGCCGACAAACTGGGGGTCACGGTTGCCGACCTGGCCGACACGGTGGTAATGAACGAAGTCCGGGAGGATCTGGATATCGGTCGTGTCAACGAAACACCTGCAGTGGCCAAGGGAATCGATGCCAAATTCAGAATAGCGGAACGACTTGATCTGGAAATCAATTGCGTTAATATGTTTATGAAAAGGGTGGGGATTGAATCTTACACCGCATTTAAATAGGAGGGATCGATGAATCAGCAATTTCCAACCCAAGCACAAATCGTCATTATCGGTGGTGGTATTGTGGGCTGCAGTACGGCCTATCATCTCACGAAAATCGGATACACGGATGTCGTTCTGTTGGAGCGCAAGGAGCTCGGCTCGGGAACTACCTGGGCCGCGGCTGGTCTTGTGGCTCAGCTGCGTCAGAATCGGGAGATGACCAATCTTGCCAAATATGCCACAGAACTCTACCCTGCTCTTGAAGCAGAAACCGGTGCAGCCACTGGTTATGTCAAAACAGGAGCGCTGGGGGTCTGTCAGACTGAAGATCGGCGCCGGGAGTGGCTTCGAGGCGCGGCAATGGCCGCTGCTTTCGGGATCGAAATGTTTGAAATCAGTTTGAAGGAAGCCGAAGACCTTGTGCCTGGTATGAGCACCAAGGATCTTGTCTCCGTGTTTTATCTCCCCGGTGATGGCCATACAAACCCTCTGGACACCACACAATCATTGATCAAGGGTGCCAAGATGAAAGGCGCCAAGGTGTTTGAACATACACGGGTTACCGGGATAAACGTGAAAAATGGTGCCGTATGCGGCGTAAGTACCGAATCGGGTGATATTGCCTGTGAATACGCAATCAATTGTGCCGGGATGTGGGGTCGGGATGTGGGGAAAATGGTCAATGTCAGTGTGCCCCTGTTTGCGGCCGAGCACATGCATGCCATTACCAAACCCATAGACGGTATTGAAAAAATTTTCCCCACGGTGCGCGATTTTGATGGTCGGACTTATTTTAAGTGTGAAAACGGCGGTATTCTATTGGGTGGTTTTGAAGCGGTGTCCAAACCATGGGGAATGAAAGGTATCCCGGAAAAATATATGTACACGGAACTGCAGGAAGACTGGGAGCAGTTTGAAGTGTTCATGGACTGTGGGCTAACACGTTTTCCGGACCTGGAGACTGCCCAGGTTCGACACCTGTCGGTTGTCCCTGAAAGTTTTACGCCGGACAACGCCTTCATGGTGGGAGCAGCACCCGGCATCAAAAATTTCTTTGTGGGCTGTGGCATGAATTCGGTGGGCATCGCCAGTGCCGCCGGCGTAGGCCGTGCGCTGTCACAGTGGGTCGATCAGGGGTACCCGGAAGAGACCCTGTGGCCCGTGGATGTCCGACGCTACTTCAGCTGGCAGCAGAATTCCCGCTATCTGCACGATCGGATTGTTGAATCCGTGGGGATTCTCTACGAACATCACTATCCCAACCGTCAGCGAACAACTGCACGACCCGTCATCTGTTCGCCGCTGCACGACCGACTGGCCGACAGGGGTGCCTGTTTCAGCATGCTTGCCGGCTGGGAGCGGGCAGACTGGTTTGCCCCCCAGGGAGTCGATCCCGTTCATCACTATAACTGGGGCCGAGCCAACTGGTTTCCCTATCAGGGCGAAGAACATATGGCTGTTAGGGATGGGGTGGGTATGTACGATTTAAGCTCCATGCACAATTATCTGGTTCAGGGGCCGGATGCAGAAAGTGTTTTACAGCGATTATGTGCCAACGATGTCGCGGCACCCGTAGGCAGTGTTGTTTACACACCGGTTCTCAATGAACACGGCGGTTTTGAATCCGATCTTACCGTAACCCGGTTTTCGGAGGATTCCTTTTTTATCGTAACCGCATTGGGCACGGGTGTACGTGATTTTGATTATATCAAACGCCGTATTCCCACCGAAGCCCGGGCTACCATAACCGATGTGACCCATGCGTATGCCATGCTGGCAATAATGGGACCACAATCCCGCGACCTGCTGTCAAAGTTGACGGATGCCGATCTTTCCAACGAGGCCTTCCCCTTCCGAACGGCCAAAGAAATTGATGTCGGATACGCCCGACCCTGGGCTGTCCGGATTTCCTATGTCGGTGAATTGGGCTGGGAACTGTATATCCCCGCGGGGTTTGCAACCGCAGTGTTTGATGCCGTTATGGATGCCGGCAAAGAATTCGACATTCGCCTGGTGGGGATGCAGGCTATAAATTCCCTGCGGGTGGAGGCCGGTCTACGTCACTGGGAAGCCGAAATCGGGCCGGAGGACACCCCTTACGAGGCGGGTCTGAGTTTTTGTGTCAAATTGGGCAAGCAGGGCTTCATGGGCCGGGAGGCACTTGTGCAACATAAAGAGAAGGGCTTGCGTCGCAAACTGGTTATGTTTACGCTGGACAACCCGAAGCCGCTCCTGTATCAGAATGAACCCGTCTATCGTAATGGTGAACAGGTATCCCAGATCACTTCCGGCGCTTATGGTTTCAAGATTGGAAGTGCTGTCGGTTTCGGATACCTGAGCAACAACGACGGTATCTCTGATAAATGGATTCTTGACGGGCAATATGAGGTAATGGTTGAAGGCCGGAAGATCCCGGCCAAAGTGCACCTGCGATCACCTTATGACCCGGATAATATGCGTCCGAAGATGTAAAATGATTTATTTCTTGGTTTTGATACCGGTTTACCCCAACGTTGCAAAAGCCGGAGGGCTTCAGAGCCAAGGCGTCGAGGGTGAAGCTGTAGTTGTTTATGCAACATTGGGGTTTACTATACAGGGGCACAAAGAGTATCCTGGAAAGAAGTCATGAGCTTGCTGCAACTGCCAATCTAACGCTCGATAACGAAAGGAATGGGAAATGCAGGTCGAAAGAACCGGTGTGTCTTCCTTTAACGGCCTGGGGTTGAAGTTTCTAACGCGTGATGACCTGGCCGCCCTTCATCATGGCGCCTGCCATATTCTTAAACATACCGGTGTTCTCGTGGAACTTGAAGAAGCTGCCGATCGTTTTCAAAGTGCCGGCGCTTCTGTGACACGGCTGGGAGAAAACTGGATCGTTAAAATCCCGGAATGGCTGGTGACCGAAAGTCTTTTAAGCACCCCCCAAAGTGTCACATATTATGCGCGGGACCCGGAAAAGGATTTCCTGCTGGGAAATAACCGGGTCGGTTTCGGCACTTTTGGGGAACAGATCAATATAATCGACCCCATTACCCGCAAATATCGCAATACCACGAAACAAGACTGCTGTAATGTCTACCGCCTCATCGACGCGCTGGAAGGACTGGCTTTCTGCCAGCGTACCGTCTGCCCGGGCGATCAACTGCCGGCTGTCCAGGCTGTGCACAATTTCCAAGCCATGATTACCCATAACAGCAAGCACATCACCATCGGCATGGTCAACAGAGCCTGTGTGGAGATCATTGTACAAATTGCGGCGGAAGCGGTCGGTGGTATGGACACGCTGCATCAAAGACCCATCTGTACATGGTCCTGCTGCACCACCAGCCCCCTGACCCTGACCACTCAGTGCTGTGAAACCCTCATTGC
>JASJGV010000040.1:0-2899 GCA_033791325.1 Desulfobacterales bacterium
GAAGCTAAAATATGGCCCCATATGTTCTATATGTCTTATCAAGACATATGGCGATGGAAGATGAATGTTGCAAGGGTAATGGGAAACAGCCGCGACGAGAAATACATTCCAGATCTCATCCGTGCATATAAGGAAAACTCGGATGAGCGTGTCCTTGGTATGGTGGTGTGGGCCATTGGCAATATCGGCGGACCTGGAGCACTGACTGCTTTAAAGGGTTTTGATGATGAAAATAATGACCTTGTAAAAGAGGAAATACGGCTGGCTAAAGAATCCAGCTAAAACCAATTACTGAAAATGGATCTGCAATGGATACGAAAATAGTTGAGTTGGAACCCATTTTGAATTTGTTAAAAGATGTTTATGAAAACCAAATGCCTTTTAATAAGTTGCTGGGAATCAAAATTCTGTCTTTAGAGCTGGATAAAGTTTGCGTAAGAGTTGATATGAAGGAAGAATTCATAGGAAACTTTACTAAAAATATACTTCACGGTGGTGTCATTTCTTCTGTACTGGATTTAACCGGAGGATTAGTGGCTTCCATGGGAGTGCTCAAACAGATAAAAAGAGCAACAAGCCAGGAACTCGTGAATCGGTTTTCGAAAATAGGAACCATTGATTTGAGAGTAGATTACTTAAGAGCCGGCCAGGGTGATTATTTTTTAACAACCGGCTATATTCTTCGGACTGGGAATAAAGTGGCCGTGGTTCGCACTGAATTTAAAAACCATCAAGATATTTTGATAGCTGCCGGGACCGGTTCTTATATTATTGGATAGATCTTAATGTAGAAAATTACTTTATTGTTACACTGGCGTATCTTAAAAAAGAAGTTGATGGCGTCGGAAATTATGGAGCTTGGTGCCTTGATATGCAGTCCTAAAAAGCCTGATTGTAAGAACTGCCCAATTAATCGAAATTGTTTTGCATTTCTACCTCATATAACAGATCAATTTCCAAAAGCCAATTTAAAATTTATTTCGTTATTGGAAGATTAAATGGAGAATCTCATATGAAGATTATGGCAGCCTTGGATTTATCTGATAATGCTTATGCGGATTTTGTTATGATCAAGGCTATTAAAACTGCCAAACAGCAGAATGCCAAGATGGACATCGTGGTAGTAGCTGAAAACAGTGGAAATGAGGATGCAACTTCAGCTGTCCGCTCCTATCAGGGAAAGGCCTTTGCTCAAGGGGTAACTGCCAAAGTGCGTGTACTCTCCGGCAATTCTGCGGCAGAGGAGATTCTCAAATACCAGCAGTCGGAAAGACTTGACCTTATTGTTCTGGGCCGTCGGTCTCACAAAAGCCAGGCAGGGTTTCCCATGGGAGCAGTTTCCCAGAGAGTTGCAGCATACGCCACTTGCACGGTTATGGTGGTACGTTGTATGGAGGAAAAGGACCTTCTGGATTAAGTAATATTATGAATGATAGACAAAGTTTTGTCCTGGCAGGAAGTTGAAAAAGAAGTAACTACCGGCTATTGATGATCTGGATACTTTTATGGGGTCTTGTGCATACGCTGACGATGTGACCTTAATTGTTGTTAAAATTGAATAATTGGAGGCATAATGTCTGAATCAATACACGAAATATTGGAAAAACAACTCAAACAGCACCTTGGTGAAGCAGTTCCTGCTCGAGCTGTTTATGATATTCACTCGGCTCTGGAACTATCCGAGATTATGGAAGCAAAAGGATTTTCTTTTCAATTAAAAGATCTTTGCCCCAAAAGCCTGACCAAGTCGATGTGGCGTTCAGTCTTTTCCAAAGATGGCGAAGAATTTTCAGCAGATAATCCGGAATCATCAGTAGCGGTCTGTGCTGCATCTGTCGGTGCTCTGACCAGCCAATCGTCAGGCACATGAAAATAGGAATCCCAAGCAGCGAACCAAATCTGGAAGGCATGGTGGAGAGTAAGCTGGGTGTGGCTGACTATTTGATAGTGATAGAAACCAATGATATGTCATTTGAGGTCTTGAAAGGATCATCACAGTCATCTGGGCCCGGGGCAGGTGTGCAGGCTGTATCATTGGTCGTGGGCATGGGTGCCCAGGTCATTCTTGTTGGTTATATATCTCCATATATTGCCAATGCGCTGGCAAAACAGGGAATTGAAGTGGTTACTCAGGTTTCCGGTTCAGTGTTTAAGGCTGTCACAAACTATATTGATTCGAGATCTTTGGCTGCCAAGGTAGAGAACAAAGAACTTTGGCCTGGAAAATCCATGCCACAGAATCAATGGGCTGTGGCTATAAGTATGGGGCTTCGTCAGTTTTACTCCTTTTTGCCGATGCTCATTGGTGTGGTTTTGCTTCTGGGGTTATTTCAAGGCTTTGTGCCACAGCAGACACTACTTTCTCTTTTTTCTGGCTCTGCATTGCAGGATTCGTTTTGGGGCGCTTGTATCGGAAGCAGTCTTGCTGGAAACCCGGTCAACAGCTATGTGATAGGTAAAAGCCTTTTTAGTATTGGCGTGGGGCTATCCGGAGTCACAGCATTAATGCTGGCATGGGTCAATGTCGGTTTGATTCAACTGCCTGTAGAGTCTAAGGCGCTTGGTATACGGTTTGCTTTGATTCGGAACATTGCAGGATTTGTCGTGGCTGTAATGATGTCTTTTGTTGTTGTCTGGTTTGCCGGGGGGAGTGTATGAATCAGGGGAGAGATTTTTCAATTTTCTTGCGCCTTAAGATTTTGATACGGCCATGGTTATTCCCTTTTGGGGTTGCCAGCCTATACGGGGTGGGTATGGTATTTGTACCTGAGAACACAAATATAGCTTTGCACAGGAGTGCATCGATATTTTTGCAGCTTGCCTTGCCCATATGTCTGGCTCTTATCATGATGGTGGTGTTTAATCGATTTTTATCTCCGGCAGTGATAACACGCTTCTT
>JASJGV010000041.1:0-3199 GCA_033791325.1 Desulfobacterales bacterium
CCTGATCTTCCCCTCCAACCCTCCAAACCTCCAACCCTGCTCTTTTACTTCCCCTTACTCAACCGTCCGGTTCGCTGGCGGAAGATGAGACGAATGGGGGTCTGGTTAAGACCGGTTCCCATACGGAGTTGATTCATCAAATAGCGTTTGTATGAAAAATGAACCGCCTGGGGATAATTGACGAAGCATACGAATGTGGGCGGTTTTGAGGTGATCTGGGTGACATAGTAAAATTTCAAGCGCTTGCCCCTGACCAGGGAAGGCTCGTTTTTCTGGGTGGCTTTTTCAATGATCCTGTTTAACTTCCCCGTGTTGATTCGGGTATCAAACTGACTGTAAACCGAATCTACCAGGTCAAAAATCTTACGAACACGGACACCGGTCAAGGCGGAGATGGTCAACACGGGAGCAAAATTCAGGAACTTTGCGGCATCCTTGACCTGATCCTGAAACTTTTTGGCTGTATTGCTGTCTTTCTCCACCAGATCCCACTTGTTCAACAGAAAAATGCATCCGCACCCTCTGTCATATGCATAACCGGCAATATTGATATCCTGCTCTGTAATGCCGTCGGCTGCATCCAGAACCATCAAGGCAACATCGCACCTGTCAAGACTCCTCAAGGCCTTGATAACCGAAAACTTTTCCAGTTTTTGGTGGACCTTGCCCTTGCGTCGGATACCGGCGGTATCGATGAATCGATACAGACGGTCCTCTTTTCGATATTCCGAATCAACGGCATCACGGGTCGTGCCCGGTATGTTGCTTACGAGGTGTCGGTCTTTCCCGAGAATAGCATTAATCAGGGATGATTCGCCCACATTGGGCCGGCCTACGACAGCAATTCTAACGGAATCCTCTTTTTGATCCTCTGCATTCGTCGTCATAATCTGGGTAAGCCTTTCCACCAGACCATCCAGAAAATCATGCATACCATACCCATGTTCGGCTGAAACAGGATAGGGGTCTTCTATTCCCAGGCTGTAAAATTCGTAGATGCCCTTCTCCTGCTCAATCCCATCTATTTTATTGACCACCACCATGACCGGTTTGGTGGTAGCACGCAGCATCTGAATGATATCCTGATCAAAAGGTGAAATTCCTCCCTTGCCGTCCAGCATAAAGAGAACAACATCGGCATCCTCCATGGCAAGTTGGACCTGCAGTCGGATCTGGGGAGCGAAGTCACCAGCTGCCTCTGTAAAACCACCCGTATCAATCAATCGAAAATCAAGGTCGTTCCAACTCGCATCGCCGTATATACGATCTCTGGTTACACCCGGAAAGTTCTCAACAAGCGCATCCCTTGATTTTGTAACACGGTTGAAAAAAGTCGATTTCCCCACATTCGGTCGGCCGATAATAGCAACAATTGGTTTCATAGGGGTTCTTTCTTTATAAATAACTATGGGTTAAAAATGGTTTTGTCGTTTTTATTAAAAGCTAAAAGCAATAAGCAGTAAGCCGTAAGCTGCTTATTGCTTACTGCTATTATCTTGTATACATCATCACCCATTGCGATAAAAGCAAATTTTCACGTGACAGGCGTCACATGTTTGGTTTATAGGATAAAATCGTCAAACAATTTTATGAAAGGAAACCCATGTCCCTGAGTCTTTTAGAAGGAAACGAGGCTGTTGCCTGGGGAGCATACCGTGCTGGCTGCCAGTTTTTTGCAGGATATCCCATTACACCGGCCACAACCATATTGACCACCCTGATGAAACTCCTGCCTCCCAATGGTAACATCTGTATTCAGGGTGAAGACGAGATCGCCTCCATGGGATTTTGTCTTGGTGCCTCCATGGCAGGCATGAAAGTGATGACAGCCACGTCCGGCCCCGGAATCAGCCTGTATAGCGAGAATATCTCATTTGCAATTGGATCTGAGATTCCCATGGTCATCATCGATGTTCAGCGGCTTGGGCCCTCAACAGGTTCGGCAACAAAAGGTGCTGACGGGGACATCCAGTTTCTGCGGTGGGGTAACAGTGGTGGGTTGCCTGTCATCGTTCTGGCACCCACGGATGTAACGGACTGCTATCTCCTGACAGCCCATGCTTTCAACCTGGCGGAGAGGTTCCGCTGTCCGGTATTCATTGCTTCAAATAAAGAAATCGGCATGACCAGGGAGAGTATCGACCTGGATGCAGTAGCCCTGCCTCCAATCGTCCAACGGGATACGGCTAATGACAATGATCCATATCTCCCCTTTTCAACACCAAACCCATCAGGCGTCCCTGGTTTTATGCCCATCGGAGGGGAGATTATTGCCCGTCAGACATCTTCCACGCATGGTCCGGACGGTTACATTACGGTGGATCCTGAAATTATCGCCAAAAGCCAGGCCCGTCTTCGCGACAAGCTGGAATCCGCCCTGGACTCTTTCACATTTTACGAGGAGCACAACCAACAGGATGCCCAGGCACTGGTAATCACCTATGGAATCAGCTCACGTGCAGCCATGGCCGCGGCCAATAGACTTTCCCGTTCTGGGACTCCGGTCTCGGTGCTGACTCTCAAAACCCTGTGGCCCATACCCGAAGAGCTCATCAAAAAGAAAGCTGCGGCTTACAACCAGGTATTCGTCATTGAAATGAATCTTGGGCAGTATGTACATGAAATCAAGCGAATACTATCCGGTCAGTCTGTCTTGTTCCTGGGCCAGATGGATGGAAACCTGATAACACCATCTCAAATCGAGGAGTTCATCACACATGCCTAGCCTCATCAATAGTACCAGACCGACGGCATATTGCCCTGGCTGTTCTCACGAAGTCGTAACCCGCGCCCTGGACAAAACCTTTCAGCAAATGGGCATCCAGGGACATCAGGTCGTCATCGTCAGCGATATTGGTTGTTCAGGTCTATTCGACACCTTTTTCACAACCCATGCATTTCACGGTCTGCATGGCCGGGCATTGACATATGCCACGGGTATCAAGCTTGCCAGGCCTGACCTTCATGTTGTGGTCACCATGGGGGACGGTGGTCTTGGCATTGGCGGCGCTCATCTGCTCAGCACTTGTAGACGCAACATCGATATCACATTGCTGATCCTCAACAATTTCAACTACGGAATGACGGGGGGACAGTTTTCGGCCACAACGCCGCAGGATGCCCTGGTGGGTTCCGGTTTTCTCAACCAAATCGAAAAGCCCATGGATCCCTGCCGGGTTATGCGTGCCGCCGGTGCAGG
>JASJGV010000042.1:0-8262 GCA_033791325.1 Desulfobacterales bacterium
AACCCTCGGTTCGCTTTTCCACAAACGCGCGGTCATAAAGATCTTCATTGATGATGACATTTATCATCCCGTTGATCCAGGCCACATCGGTCCCCAGCTTTTGCCGCAGCCAGTGATGGGCAAATTTGGCAATGGGGATAAATCGCGGATCCACAACGATGAGTCTGGCTCCTCTGAATGTTACCGCCCTTTTGATAAAGGAAGACAAGACCGGGTGGTTCTCGGTGGTGTTGGATCCTGTGACAAGGATGACGTCTGCTGTTTCGATGTCGCTGATGGTGTTTGTCATGGCACCGCTTCCGAATGCTGCAGCCAGACCGGCTACGGTCGAGGAATGTCAGAGCCGGGCACAGTGATCGATGTTGTTGGTCTTCAGTACCGCCCGTGCAAATTTATTGGCAATGTAATTCTCCTCATTCGTAATTCTCGCGGAGGTAAGGACACCAAGACTGTCCGATCCGTGGGTTTCCTTTAATTCCTTGAACCGCCTGGCGACGGTATCCAGAGCCTCGTCCCAGGTGGCTTCCCTGAAGGAGCCGTTCTCCTTGATCATGGGTGTGGTCAAGCGTTCAGACGAATTGATAAAATCATACCCGAATCGGCCCTTGACACACAAGCTGCCATAATTCGGGGCAACCCCTTCCACGCCGGAAACCTTGACAACCCGGTTGTCCTTGACATGCAGATAGATCTGACACCCCACACCACAGTAAGAACAGGTTGTACGGGTTTTTTCGGTTTCCCAATGCCGTACCCGATAGCGAACGTCCTTTTCCACCAGGGCACCCACCGGACACACCTGCACACATTCGCCACAGAAAACACAATCCGAATCTTTCAGTGCTTTATCGTCGGCAGCAATAATTTTGGAATTGTTGCCCGTGTAACCAAACTGGATAGCATTGTTGACCTGAATATCGTTACAGGCCTGAACACACCTGCCACACTTGATGCAACGGGAAAAATCCCTGACGATAAACGGGTTGACCGTTTCCATGGGATAGGGCGTTCCCGCATCTGAAAATCGCCCGGGGTCTACCTGGTAACGATAGGCCAAATCCTGTAAACGGCAATCTCCCCATACCGGGCAAAGCTCTGTACTGTCGTCATACTGCTGGACATTCATCTGAAACCGGGTCCATTCGTCGCTGCTGGTCCCCCTGATAGCACAGTTGTGATTACCGGTGGATAACATCAGCTGAATGATCAATCGACGGGCTTTTACGACTTCCGGTGACTCCGAATGGACCACCATGCCCGCCTCCGCCAGGGTGGCACAGGAAGGCAGCAGATCCTTTTCGTTTTCTATTTCCACCACACATATCCGGCAATTACCCGTGGGTGAGGCCCCTTTCAGGTGGCAAAGTGTCGGGATATCGATGTTGTTTCTTTCGGCAACCGCCAGAATGGTTTCTCCGGGTTCGAATGAAAACGTATTGCCATTGATGGTGATGTTTCCCTGATCATTCATATGCACATCCTCTGCATCCAATCGTTATATAAATAGGGTTGATACCGTCCGGGTTATGTAACCAAAAGCAACGGTTTTGTCAATGCTGCGTGTCGCTTGATAGAAGTGAATCCAGAAAATAATTCATCTGTTTATACCACCAGGGCCAGTCATGGTTTACATCATGGCCCCAGTAATCGACACAGGCCGGTATGGATTTCTCCCTGAACAGAAAATCGAGGTAACGGGTATCTTCAATGGCTTCATCCTCCCAGGCACCCTGCCCCACACACACGACAATCTTGCTCCGGCGGTACAGATCCAGACACCACGAATCATTCATACCTGACAGATAACTCAGGGGAGAGTTGAAATAGACGCCAGGCATATCGACAGCCGACAGTTGAAATTCAGGCCGATCCAGACGGTAGAGACCACTCAAGTCGATGGTTCCTTCAAAGATATCCGGGTGTTTTAAAAAAAAATTTACCGCATGGTAAGCACCCATGCTGCAACCGTTGGTCATTACCCTTTCCTGCGGTGATTGGCAGTTGCGGCGGATAAACGGGATAACCTCCTCCATGATATAATGGTCATAGGCCTCGTGCCGGGCATTACGATCCTGCGGAGAAACAGCATAATTGTACCAGGACGATTCATCGACACTGTCCACACAAAACAGTTTGACATTGCCGGCATTGATAAAACCGGCAATGGCCTTGATCATTCCCATGCTCTCATAATCAAAATATCGACCGCGGGAGCAGGGAAAAACGATATACGGTTTTCCCCAATGTCCGTATATCTTCAGAGCCATATCACGATTCAGGTGCTTGCTCCACCAGCAATGTTCTTCAATGTGCACGTGAATGTCCTTTACCCATCTTGTGAATAAATCGAACAATTTCCAATAGTTTATCCAGACTTTCAGACCTGAAAATATATCCGATATCCCCCAGAGCACTACTGAATACCCCGGGAACACTTTCTACCTGAACCATATAAGTACCGTACTGTGACAGGATATCCTCATGACTGTGTGCGTAGTGTTGGTTATACTTGCGGCTGGCATAACAGCAATGGTAGTCCCGCCTGTAATTCAAATCGGTCCGATTGTGAACCAGCAATTCAGCCCAGGCCCTATAGATATCGATATCACAGGCGTAGTTGAACATATCGGTGGTATAGCCGCCCGGCGGTCGTATGTTAACTTCAAGGGCCACATACGGGTCGTCACCATCCGTTTTGAAGAATTCAATGTGAAAAAACCGTTCTTTCACGTTGAACGTCCTGAGGCATTCGCGGCCGATCTTTTCCAGTGTTGTGGGAATATCCCGCAACGAATAGTAATAAATGTGACGTGCCTCGTTAACGGTTTCCATGATACCCTGACTGAATGTGTGAACCGTGCAAAATACGGGCTTGCCGTCACGATCTGCCAGTCCGTCAAAGGAATAAATGGTACCGGCGATGAATTCTTCCAAAATATAGTCGATGTCGGGTTTGGTCTTGAAAAAGTCTTTGAGCCCCTGATTGCTGTCCAGACGATAGGTGGCGATAGCGCCCACACCGTCATCGGGTTTGGCGATCACCGGGTAACCGGTTTCCTGAATCAGAGAATGCGCATCATCCATGGTCCGCACTACCTTTCCCCGGGCTACAGGTACGCCTGCCTCTCGAAATTTAGCCTTCATAAAGGATTTGCGGCGTATATAATCAATTTCATTGCCGTGAACGCCGAAAATATTAAAATCATCCCGTAAACGGGCCTCGCTGCTCAACCAGTATTCATTGAGGGAGTCAAGCCGGTCGATTTTTCCGTAGCGGTGGGTGAAAAAACCGCAGGCCCGCACCAGATCATCATAGTTGTGCATGTCATTGACCTGATAATATTCGGTCAGCGCGCCACGAACATCTGCAGACAGGTTGTCGTAGGGTTCGTCACCGATACCCAAAACATTGGCGCCGGCCACTTTCAGGTTCAGACAAAACCGGAAAAAATGGGGAGGGAAATGGGGTGACATAAAGACAACGTTCATCTATCACTCCTCAGCTTATATGGATTTCAAATATCTGTACACGTGTCACCGATAATGTAAAGGGATTTATCCGAACACAGTATTCTCTTATCACAAACTTCTGGGAAAACGCCCGTTATTGCCGGTTCAAGATCATTTTTGCCGTCATGGCGCCCAGGACACTTCCAGCAGTATTGGCCGCCACATCGAGGATATCGGCCGTTCGCGAAGGCACAAAGTACTGATGAATTTCATCACTGACACCATAAAGCGACGAAGCCAGCGCACTGAGAATCACCAGCAGCACCGCGCCTTTCCCGACCTTGGTCGTTTGAAAGGCACGGAAAAAAAGAAACCCGAGCAGGGCGTAGGCACCGGCATGGGTCAATTTGTCCATATGGGGAATCGATGGAAGGCTTTGGGTTGCCGGATAGGATGACTGGATAAATATCAAAAGGCAGTAGAGGATCACTGGCAGCCAGTAGAGGGCAAATATCTTGGTACGGATGTTTGATGAAATCGCCATGCGAATGTGTGGTTATGACTCAAAACCCTGTTGTCGGTCGTCTTTTCCCAAATCGTTTTTCACAAGGGGCATTTTTGGTCACATGCTTTTTCAGCAAACCACACCACAGGGATTGAAACGTGTGACAGCTTCCATCCATGGCGTCCAGCTTGGCGAAATCAGCGTGTGGACAGCGGTTGTCGCACCATCGGATCTCATGGGTCGTGACACCGGCATTGACCGCCTCTTTTGTCTTCACTTTTGGCATATGGATACGATACTAAAATCGTTTAAGGTTTTTACTCAAACAGATTCAGCTCCAGATCCCTGCTCTGTATATTTTTGGAAACCGCCTGGACAAATTCATCCTGGGAAACACCCATTTTGACCTTGCCGTCCAGGGTCCTCACGGAAAGGGTGTTTGATGCCTGTTCCTTGGCACCGATGGTAAGAATCAAAGGGATATTGGCCAGTTGTGCCGCACGAATCTTTTTATTGAGGCTTTCTGTTCTGCTGTCTACCTCCGTACGCAACCCGGCCTTTTCCATGACATCCTTGACTTTTAGGGCATAGGGAATGAGTTCGTCATTAATCGGTAGCGCCACGACCTGAACCGGCGCCATCCACAAGGGAAATTTGCCTGCAAAGTGTTCAATCAAAATACCCAGGAATCTCTCGATGGACCCTAAAATGGTACGATGAATCATGATGGGCCGATGCTTCTCATTATCCTGAGCAATATAACTCAGATCGAACCGTTCCGGCAATGACATGTCCAGCTGAATCGTGCCGCACTGCCAGGTTCGTTTCAAGGCATCCATGATGTGCAGATCGATTTTCGGACCATAAAAGGCACCGTCCCCCTCATTGAGTCGGTATTCACGGCCATAGGCATCCAGGGCGCCTCGTAGTCCTTCTGTTGCCACTTTCCACTGCTCGTCGGTTCCAATCGATTTTTCAGGTCTGGTAGAAAGTTCCATACGAAAATCGAGACCAAAGGTTCCGTAAACCCGTTCCGCCAGCTGTAGGGCTCCCAATATTTCAGCCCGAATCTGATCCGGCGTCATGAAAATGTGGGCATCGTCCTGATGAAAAGCCCTGACCCGGAAAAGGCCCGCCAGCACACCACTCATCTCGTGGCGATGGACAAGACCAATCTCTGCCGCCCGAATGGGAAATTCCCGGTAAGAATGGGGGCGGTTCCCGTATAGCAACATACCACCGGGACAGTTCATGGGTTTGATGGCATAGTCATCTTCATCGACCCTAGTGGTATACATGTTTTCGCGATAGTTCTCCCAATGGCCGCTCCGCTCCCACAGGGAGCGATTCAGCATGATCGGCGTCTTGGTTTCCACATAACCCGCGGCCTTGTGTTCATAACGCCAGTATTCCAGCAGGGTGTTCCAGATTTCCATACCCTTGGCATGGAAAAAGGGCATTCCCGGCGCCTCGTCATGAAAGCTGAACAGATCCAGGGCCTCGCCGATTTTGCGGTGATTCCGCTTTTTGGCCTCTTCAAGATATCGCAGGTGTTCTTTCAGCTCTTTTTTGTTGAAAAAAGCCGTTCCGTATAATCGCTGCAACTGCGCCTTGGTCTGATCGGCGCGCCAGTAGGCGCCAGACACCTTGGTCAGCTTGATGGCCTTTACAAAACCCGTATGGGGTACATGAGGCCCCCGGCAAAGATCTGTAAAATCCCCCTGCTCATAAAGGGATATCCGGCCATCTTCCAGAGCTGAAATCATTTCCAACTTGTAGGGTTCATCTTTGTAGAATGCCAGGGCTTCGGCTTTGGAAACCTCACTTCGTCGAATGGGTATTTTTTCTTTCACCAGTTTCCTGATCTCGGCTTCGATTTTGGGAAAGTCATCCTCTGAAACCGGTTCCATGTCAATATCGTAATAAAACCCATCTTCAATCACCGGACCGATAGTCAGCTTGGCATCTTTGTACACTCTCAGCACAGCCTGTGCCATGACATGGGCGGCACTGTGCCGCATGATTTCCAGAGCCTCCTTGTCCCGGGTCGTTATCAGCCGGATGGCTGCATTTTTTTTCACAACCGTGCTCAGGTCAACTATCTCTTCATCCAGTTCCATGGCCACACTGTCTCTGGCCAGGCCTTCCGAGATACTACCGGCAATGTCAAAACCGGTGGGAAAATCATCAAAAGGCTTTGTGCTTCCGTCTGGAAATGTTATATTGATCATCGTTTGTCACCTTGTCATAAAATCGTTTTATGATTTTATTTGTTTCAGGGGGTCGAAAATTTTTCATGTCAAGCGCTTAAGCGTGCTATGACGCAAGGGAACTTTCCGGACACCTATTTATAGGGGTTGTCAGAAAAATGTTTCGATTGAGAACCGTTTTTCTGTTACAAACCCTTATGCCGCGATCCTATTTCCGGAACATTATTAGGGCAAGCGGTATAATAACCTGTAAACGTTGTTTTTTAGGCCAATTGCAGCACTGGGTCAAGAAGAATTTGGTGAGACATGCAGCAAGATTCTGAATTCCAATTTGAATTTGTGGACACAACATCCGGTTTGGACATTGTTTTAAAATCCCTCCAGGGCGTCGATGCCCTTGCCGTGGATCTGGAGGCGGACTCCATGTTCCACTTTCAGGAAAAGGTCTGTCTGATCCAGATAGCCTCGGACCGCCACTTGTTCATCGTGGACCCCGTCCCCATCAAAGATTTATCAGCGCTTAAACCCCTATTCGGGAACCATCGGATTAAAAAAGTTTTCCATGGATCCGATTATGATGTTCGCTCCCTTTTCAGAGATTTCAACATCGTTATTCACAACCTCTTCGATACGGAACTGGCTTCTCGATTCCTGGGTTTCCAGCAAAGTGGCCTGAATGCAATGCTGCAGACCTTCTTCGATATCAAGCTGGAAAAAAAATACCAGAAAAAAGACTGGTCCATGCGACCCCTGCCTGAAGCCATGATAGGCTATGCGGCCAAAGATGTTCAACACCTCCTCCCCCTGGCAAAACTTCTGGAGGAGCAGCTTACCGAGAAAAACCGCTTGACCTGGGTCCATGAAGAATGTGATCTGCTGAGCAGGGTCCGGCCCAACACAACAAATGCCAAGCCGTTGTTTCTAAGTTTCAAAGGAGCAGGGAGAATGTCACCGGAAGATCTGGCCGTCCTGGAGGCACTTCTGAACTACCGCAAAATAGCTGCCAAAAAAAAGGACCTCCCCCTTTTTAAAGTTATCGGCAACCTCTCCATCCTGACTCTGGCACGTGAAAAACCTCAGACAAAGAAAGCCCTGGAAGCATGCCGTGCTCTGAGTGCCAAACAGGCTGACATGCATGGCCGCCAAGTGATAGATGCTATCAACAACGGTCTGAAAACGCCGGGCCATCTGCTCCCACACTACCCAAGGACCCGGACACCCAGAATGCCCGAGTCAAAGATCCGCTTAGCAAACAAGCTGAAAACCTGGAAAGATAAAAAGGCGGCCGACCTGGCGATCGATCCCTCCCTGGTTTTAAACAAAGCCCAGACAATGGACATCGCCAGGACCTCTCCCACTGCCATACGTGACATGGATGACATCGCCAGCCTTAAATCGTGGCAGGTTCAAGCCTTCGGAGAAGAGATCATCAGGTGTATTAATTGAAACAACCGAGCGTTAAGCCGTAAGCTGTAAGCGGCTTAATGCTTATACCAGCCATCCGGAGGTCTGGAAAGCCTGATCAACCAAGAACCTTCAGTTTTAGGCCTCTTCACGGAAAAGATTTGCATATTCCCCATACCCTTCCCTTTCCAGGTCTTCCCTGGGAACAAACCTGAGAGATGCGGAATTCATACAGTAGCGCAGTCCTGTGGGCTGGGGGCCATCCTCAAAAACGTGACCCAGGTGAGAGTCGCCATGACGACTGCGGACTTCGGTCCGGACCGCCAGAAGCGTATGGTCTTTCTTTTCCAGGATATTCTCAGCTGCGAGAGGGCGTGTAAAACTGGGCCAGCCCGAACCCGAATCAAATTTGTCCAGGGAACTGAACAGGGGCTCCCCGCTGACAATATCCACGTAGATACCCGGTTTTTTGTTGTCCCAAAGGGTATTCTGAAAGGGTGGCTCCGTGGCCTCCTGTTGGGTCACCTGATATTGCAGGGGTAATAGGTCATCACGCAACGCCTTGTCCGATGGCTTTGTGTAAGGGCCCAGATTTATTGAGGAACCGGTCGGGCCCGCCTCTTTATCTTTCCAGACCGATGCCAGGAATTGATCCCTGCCTGAGCCTTGTCGATAACGGGTATACCCTTGGGG
>JASJGV010000043.1:0-2734 GCA_033791325.1 Desulfobacterales bacterium
CCTTGAAAGAGCCCTCAACGAATTAGCATCTGAAATGAAAACCGTTTTGCAGGAAATGAATAAATGAAGATTCTGATCGCTGAAGATGACCCAATATCCAGACGCATACTGGAAGCAAATTTACTTGAATGGGGCTATGAGGTAATGGTTGCTTCTGACGGCGGTGAAGCTTGGGAGATCATTCAACAACCCGAATCACCGAATCTCATCATTTCGGACTGGATGATGCCCCGGATGGACGGACTAGCGCTTTGCCGGGAAATACGCAACATGGAGAAATCCGAATATATCTATTTTATAATCCTAACGGCAAAGGGAGAGAAAAAAGATATCATCGAGGGGTTGGAGGCGGGAGCGGATGATTTTCTGGTGAAGCCGTTCAATCATGAAGAATTGAAATGCCGTATTCGGATCGGTGAGAGAATTCTCAACCTTGAAGAGCGTATCCTGCAGTTGGCAAATACCGATGCATTGACCGGCCTGCTGAACCGACGGGCATTTATGCACAGGATGGAAGCGGAAATCCACTGGGCCGCGCGCCGGCAGGAACCCTTTTCGCTTATCATGGCGGACATCGATCACTGTAAAAGGGTAAACGATACCTATGGGCACCAGGCCGGGGACTTTGTACTGAAAGAATTTGCGAATTTATTGGTGACCTCAACCCGGCCGTATGATCTGATCGCTCGTTACGGCGGTGAAGAATTTATTTTCTGTCTGCCGGGGACCGACAGTGTCCAGTCTCAATTAGCCGCTGAAAGAATATGCCACAAAGTTGCGGAAAATATGATTGTGCTTGCCGGTCAGTCAGAATCAATCCGGATTACGGCAAGCTTTGGGGTTGCTGTTTTTTCGCCGGGCAGTGATGATACCATCGACGCGGTAATAAAAAGAGCTGATGACGCGCTGTATAAAGCCAAACTGGAAGGGAGGAATTGCGTGGTCACAAAAATCTTAAGTTTACCCAATTGAGCATCAAAGGTTTCGCTGTAAAACAGCTCGAAATACCAATATCTGTGAAAGGTCCGAAAGGTGCTGGATGAGGCCATGGCACTGACTCATGTATAATTATCCCAGTCGCAACTTTTCAATCGGCCTGAAAATTCAAGAATACTGGATGTATTCATGAGAATTGACCGACTCATGCTTTATTATCCAATTGTTGAGAATCTGGCCGTCCTAAAAACTCAAAGATACTGGATGTATCTTTTAAACATGGTCGGTTTAAATATGATTATCCGAAAGTTGAAAATGAGGTGGGCCAAAAGTTTTTGTATACCATTATAATTCACAAGCTAATAACCACCGGATAATGATAGTTTCAAAAAGATTCAAGATAGACGTAATGAGGTCTGATTTTTCTTTTGATTTAAACTTACTGAAAAGCTTTTTGGTCAGACAGCCTTTCTATTGGTAACAAATGAGCCGAAAAATTCTGAAAAAAGAGGTTGATTTATGATTCTCGGGAAGAACTCCAAATCTCGGTCATCAATACTGGAAACCTACTCGTTGTACTTTGTAATCGCATGGACCGTTATCGTCGGTGGTTTTTTACTATTCGGTATTTTTCAGATACGGCATATTCAGCTTGAAATGGTCAAAAATGAGGCACAGGCAAATTTTAACAAAGATCAGGCATTACGATTTTGGTCCACAACACACGGCGGCGTGTATGTACCCGCCAGTGAGAAGACGCCTCCAAATCCATATCTAAGCCATGTGAAAGAACGGGACATTAAAACGCCTGACGGGAAGGCGCTTACATTGATGAATCCGGCATACATGCTGCGCCAAACCATGGAGAAATACGAAAGCCTTTATGGTGTTCGCGGTCACATCACGAGCCTTAAACACTTCAGACCGGAAACAGCACCGGATGAATGGGAAAAATCTGCTCTTCAGGAATTTGAAAGCGGTGCAAGAGAGATATCTGAAATTATAGAAATGGATGGAAAGCCTTATTATCGGTACATGTCCCCAATGATTACAAAGAAGGGTTGTCTGAGGTGTCATGGCCATCAGGGATACAAAGTGGGAGATGTACGGGGAGGCGTAAGTGTTTCAGTTCCCATGGCGCCTTATCTGGCTAATCAGCGACGACAGACTATTTCATATTCTATCTCATTCATTTTATTATGGTTTTCTGGTTTCCTGGGCATACTTTTAACGTCTCGAGGACTTAAACATAGAATTTTGGAAAGGGACAGAGCAGAGGCGGAACTAAAAAAAGCCCATGATAAACTGGAACAGCGTGTGGCAGAGCGAACAACTGAACTCACACAAGCAAACATCCAGTTAAAAAATGAAATAGAAGAACGCAATCAGGCCGAGGAGGCTTTACGAGGCAGCGAACAATTTGCTAACAAGATATTAGAATCTTCGCTCAACGGGTTATATATTTTCGATTTAGAAAAACAAGCCAATGTTTATATTAATTCACAATACACTGAGTTAACGGGGTACACTCTGGACAGCCTACATTCCATAGGTGAGCACGGGTTCATAAAGCTTTTCTACCCCGATGATCTACCAAGAATTGAGCGGCATATGGATGAGGTGATGCAGGCCAAAGATGGTGATGTGATAGAAATTGAATACCGGTTTAAAAAGTCGAGCGGAGAGTGGATGTGGTGTCTTGCACGAGATGCTGTTTTCGAACGAAAACCTGACGGGATCCCTAAACAGCTTATCGGAACATTTTTAAACATTACCGATCGCAAGCGAGCGGAAGAGG
>JASJGV010000044.1:0-5086 GCA_033791325.1 Desulfobacterales bacterium
ATCAGATTACCGGTATGATCGCCAAATCCAAGCTTGAAGAAGCCATCAATAAGGTGCTGTAGTGCCCAACCCGATGAAGAAACTGGCATTTCTGCTGATGATCGTCGCCTGCGTGTCGCTTTCTGACTGCGCTTATCGCGATCCGGACATCGACAAACCGGCGCATGAGCTCGCGAAAAACGGTATGGATGAGTTTGCAGAGAAAAATTACAGTAAATCTATCGTGTATTTCGAAAAACTTCGAGACTGGTACCCTTTCAGCAAATTTGCAAAACTTGCCGAATTGAAGATCGCGGATGCGTACTACCATCTCAAAGATTACGATAGTGCCATTTTTGCCTATGAAAAATTTGAAGAGCTTCACCCTAACAATGAAGCCATACCCTATGTTGTTCATCAGGTAGGAAATTGTTATTTCAACCAGTTAAATACCATAGACCGTGACCAGACACCGGCATTAAAGGCCATTGAAACGTATGAGCGACTGATTAAAAACTATCCTGATGATCCACTTGCCACAGAAGTCCTGGAAAAGATCAGGGTATGCAAAAAGAGCCTCGCTGAAAATCAGTTCTATATAGGCCACTTCTACTACCGGACAAAGCGTTATAAGTCGGCATTGACCCGGCTTCAATCGGTCGTCTCCACCTACAATCAATTTCCCGAAATACAGGCAAAAGCCCTCGAGTTCATCGAGCTGTGTCAGGCCGCAATGATAGAAGAGAGCTTAAAGTAAGAACACGACAAAAAGAGTAAAAAGGCTTTACACACGGGTCGTATTGGTGTAATAGCGCAAAGTTCAAATATTGTTCGTCATCAAGTGACAAGGAGATTGTAAGATGTCAAGAGTTTGTGAAATATGTGGAAAAAAACCCATGGTAGGTAACAATGTGAGCCATGCACATAATGTAACCAAGAGAAGATTCAACCCCAACCTGCAAAGTGTTCGTGCTGTGAACAAAGGCCGGACCAAAAAAATGGTTGTCTGCACGAGTTGCATCAAAGCAGGGCGTGTCGTCAAAGCACCCTAGCCCAGCCTTTTAACACTCTGAACATACTTGATTTTTTTGAGATCCAACAAGACCTTTTCAAGATGAGCGGTGCTCTCTATCCCGAGGGTTAGTACGGAATCAACACTCTGGTCATCATTGGTATGGGTATTCAGGCTGAGAATATTTGCATCGTTTTTACTGATGGTGGCTGCCATATCTGCCAGCAGGCCGACCCTGTCGAGGGAATTGATACGTATCTTGACAGGGTAACTCTCCCGCGTTTCCAGACTCCATTCTACATCGATTCGCCGTTCGGGGCTCATTTTCAGGGCATTGACACAGTTGGTTCGATGAACGGTCACACCGTAGCCGCGGGTAATGTAACCGGTAATGACGTCCCCCGGAACCGGCTGACAGCATTTCCCGAATTTGACCAGCATGTCGTCAACACCCTTGACCACGACACCAACCGTCGGCTTCTTTTTTCTGACACGACTGACGAGCTTGTTGAACAATGATTTGTCGGCATCAAACGTTTCCGTCTTTAGCGCCAGTCGTCGAGCAATTTGAACAGGCGTTGTTTTCCCATAACCCACACTTGCAATCAGATCGTCTACGGTCTTGAACCCGAAATGGGTCATGACTTCACGCATCTCTTCTGACTTAACCAGTGCGTTGAAATTGAGCTTGTGCTTTCGAAATGTTTTATCACACATTTCCCTGCCAAGAGAATGGCTGCGTTCTTTTTCCTGGATCTTGATCCACTGCCGTATCCTGGAACGTGCCTTGACCGTCTTGACAAAGTTCAGCCAGTCCTTACTCGGATGACTCCCTTTCGAGGTTATAATTTCGACAATATTTCCGGTTTGCATCTCATATTTCAGCGGTACCATCCGACCATTTACCTTGGCACCCGTGCATTGATTTCCAACTTCGCTGTGAATCATATAGGCAAAATCGATGGGCGTGGCACCTTTGGGCAAAGACTTGATCTCCCCCTGGGGCGTGAACACATAAACCTCATCTGGAAACAGATCGATACGAACATTTTCCAAAAATTCCTGCGGATCCAGAAATTCGGCCTGATTTTCCACCAGGTTTTGAATCCAGGCAAACTTCTCACTGGCCTGGGTATCGACCCGCTTTCCTTCCTTGTAGCCCCAGTGCGCCGCAATGCCGGACTTGGCAACCTGATCCATTTCCCTTGTTCGAATCTGGATCTCGATGCGTTCCCCATCAGGGCCGACAACCGTCGTGTGCAGTGACTGATACATATTCGCCTTGGGAACACCGATGTAATCTTTGAATTTCTTTGCGATCGGCTTCCACAATGAATGGACGAGACCCAAAGCCTCATAGCACTTCGGTATGCTTTCCAGTATAATTCGAAAAGCGATAATGTCGTATACTTCTTCAAAACGGAGATTCTGCTGGACCATCTTTTGGTAAATGCTGGAAATATGCTTGTGACGACCGAGAACCTCATTCTCCAGATCGCTGTCATCCATCTTCTTTTTTATGTAACTTTTCACCTCTTCGATATACTTTTCCCGCTCCGCGATATCCTTGTTGATGAAACGATCAATACGCTCATACTCTTCGGGTTGGAGATAGCGGAATGACATGTCTTCCAGTTCATTTTTTATCCAGTAAATCCCAAGACGTGCAGATATGGGCGCATAAATATCCATGGTTTCCCTGGCAATGGCCCTACGCTTATTCTCTTTATGAAACTGAAGGGTTTTCATATTGTGCAGACGGTCAGCCAGCTTGATCAGAATCACCCGAATATCATCGGCCATGGCCAGAAGCATCTTCCGAATACTCTCTGCCTGGCGATCCTCACTGCTGTTAAAAGGAAGTTTGCTTAACTTGGTGACGCCCGAAACAATGTTTTTTATCTCGGGACCAAAGATATCTTCAATTTCTTCAGGGGTTGCCTTGGTATCTTCGATCACATCATGAAGCAGACCGGCAGCGATGCTCTCTTCATCGAGCTTCATTTCAGATAAGATGGCGGCAACTTCTAGGGGGTGAGAAAGGTAAGGCTCTCCGGACAATCGCATCTGGCCAAGATGGACCCTGGCAGAGTAGACATAAGCACGCTCGATAATATCGACGTTTGCGCCCGGGTTGTATTCCATCACCCTGTCGACGATATCGTTGATTCTGATCATATGCGAATCATACGCTCCACGTAGCAGATTAGGTTGTTTAGGCTGTTAGGTGTTGCACTTCGTCAAGCCGCTCAAACATACTGAGGTTTGTATGGTCAAGCACAATACCCACGACCGTCTACCTACCTCCATCACTATCGCATCACAGCTTCTTCTGCCCGCCATTATAGTAATTTATAGGATATAACACCATCCGGAGGTGTTTTGTAGACAATATTTGGATAGAAGCGGTCTCAAAAGCCCAGATCACACCCAAGAACAAGGCGTGGGCCAACGAAAAAGCGAAGCATACATGTTGTATGTGAGCATTTTGAGGAGGTCCACAACACCGTTATTGGGTGTTAGATGGGATTTTGAGCCCGTTTCTAGTAGGCTTTTGCAAAGATAACTTCCTGCGTCCCCGGCTTTCCACAACAGATGCAGGGACCACTGGGCGGAGCACCATCAAAAGGAATACAGCGTATGGTAACACTCAGATCTTCCTTGATTTTTAATTCGCAAGCCTCGTCGCCGCACCATGGCGATACAGCAAAACCACCATGAATTTCCGGCTTGTCAGCATTTTTTGGTGTAAAATACTCATAAAAAAGATCTTTTTGTCCGATATTTTCTGTATTTGCTTCTCTAAAAGCGACAGCCCGATTAAAAAGTGTCGCCTGGATATCATCCAATGTCTTGGTGAATTCCGCCACAAAGGTGTCTCTGTTGATGGACATCTTCTCCCTGTGGTTTCGGTCCCGCCGTCCAACAAAAACCGAATTCTCAGCAATATCCCTGGGCCCAATTTCGATACGCATGGGAATCCCTTTTTTAATCCAATCCCAGCCTCTGGCACCACCGATATCCCTGTCGTCAATTTCGATATTCAGCATCCGTCGATGGTATGTCTGTTCCCGTAATTCAGATGCCAGTTGCTCTACAAAGGGCATGACGATGGAACGGTCTTCAGGCTTTCGGATGATAGGTAGAATAACCGCATGCGCCGATGCTACTTTTGGGGGAAGAATGACACCGTCATCATCGCCGTGGGCCATGATAAGCCCCCCCACCAGACGGGTCGAGGTCCCCCAGGACGTGGTCCAGGCATAGGCTTCTTTTTCATCTGCTGTCTGAAATTTGATATTGGATGCCCGGGAAAAATTCTGTCCCAGGAAGTGCGAAGTACCAGCCTGAAGCGCCTTACGGTCTTGCATCATGGCTTCGATGCACAAGGTGTCAACGGCTCCCGGAAATCTTTCAGCAGCTGATTTCCTCCCCTTGAGCACCGGAATTGCCAGGTAGTCTTCAACACATCTGGCATAGACGTCAAGCATCATTTGGGTTCGCTCTTCAGCTTCTTCCCTGGTGGCATGTGCTGTGTGACCTTCCTGCCACAGAAATTCGCTGGTCCTTAAAAATATTCTTGTACGCATTTCCCACCGGACCACATTGGCCCATTGGTTGATGAGCAGTGGCAGATCCCGATAACTGCTGATCCATCGAGAAAAAGAATCACCGATAATTGTTTCTGAAGTCGGCCTTACCACCAATGGTTCACTCAGCCGGCCGGCCGGTACCAGGGTGCCGTCCGTTCCCTTTTTAAGCCGATGATGGGTAACCACCGCGCATTCCTTGGCAAAGCCCTCCACATGCTCAGCCTCTTTCTCCAAAAAACTGACCGGAATAAACAGAGGGAAATACGCATTGTGCACCCCTGTCGCTTTAAACATATCATCCATTTCACGAACAATATTCTCCCATAAAGAATATCCCCAGGGTTTGATTACCATACATCCTCTTACAGGAGAATGTTCAGCCAGATCAGATGCCTTAACTACCTGTTGATACCATTCAGAATAATCTTGACTACGTGTAGGCGTAATTGCCGTTTTTATCTGTTTTGCCATGCTGCTCCTTTTATTTTATAATTCAATTTTT
>JASJGV010000045.1:0-2638 GCA_033791325.1 Desulfobacterales bacterium
CTATTGCGCGTCCCCTCCGACTCGGCCTCGGAGACGGTCAACCGCTACGCAATCGTGACGCCCCAGCAACGTTATAGTATCAAGCCCCAGGTCCCCTCTGGTGACGCGCTTGACGATAAGGAGGGGGTGGTGACACCGGATGAACAGGAACCGCCCATGGAATCACAGGTGTCGCAAAGTCAGGCCGGGCGGGCATCCAAGGCACACAGCCAAGCACTAACCGGAGCGGAAAGCATGAAAACTGCCCCAGACCCTGCTTTATCCGTAGAAAAGACCTCCTTCCCCCCCCTAGCGGATACGTCGGCTCAGAAATCCAGTGGTGCAACAGATCAAAGTATCCTGAAAGCTGTCACAGAAACAAGCACTACCAAGTCCATCGAGGCGCTTTCTTCAATCAAGATCGGTCCCATTATTAGGGAACAAAAATTGAAAAAAGCTACCAGCATTCTGCATGGCAATGGAATTGATTTCCAGCAGGTTATAGAGATGGAGCCGATAAAAGTGACTCGGCTGTTAGAAGGGCTGTACCCGCCTGACAAAGCTCAAAAGCGATTTAAAACCATACAACATATTGTTGACTCGGCTTTTATGATACCGGAGAAGGGAAAGATAGCCATTTATGTGGCTACATACCATGACCGGGCTAAAGCGATTCAAAAATTAAAGCAGTTGGCACAAAAAAACCTCAAGGTAACAGCGGTTGCCACCGAGCTAAAAAGGAAGGGCACGATACTGGTGGCTAATCGCGTTGATCAATCATATATCGAGACGATTACAGATCAAATGTCGAAATTGGGGTTGCCGGTACACGTATTCAAATAATGAGAAGGTAAGTAAGCGTATGAACATATCTTCATCCGGGAAAGAGAAACTGGAAACAGATATCATTGAAGACTTCCTGGCGGCTCTAATGGGGCGTAATCTCCATACGGGTATTATCGGGTACAAAAAACTCTCAGAAGAGGGTCAGGATGTTGTAATAAACACCGGGCAAGGGGATATATTATTACAGGTATCCCAGATTGCAGACATGGATTTCGCTTTTCCCATTTCCAGAGCAGATTACAACTCTGGACGTTACAGCCATTTCATATCAAAACCATCCGAAGAGATCCCTTGGGCAGTGGATCTGGATCTCAGGGATACATCCATACAGCGAAGCATACAGATGAAGCTCCAAGAGCATGACGCCAAGTCAGACCATAGGGACTGCTGGTTGCTGGTATTCAGTACATCCGGATATCCGGAAATTGAATGCTGTGTGCGAGGTAATACCAAAGACAGCGATGCCGTATCCATTGCGCGTGCCTATCTCAATAAATATGGCAGGATCCCCTTTGATCAGATCTGGTACACAAACCTTGTCACATTTCCCGTTAGGATCTGGCCCTACAGATCAGGTCAAATTTGTTAGAAGCCATCTCGCGAAAAGAAAGAGAAAAACCTTGATGAAGAAGCAAACTGATCCACGTATGCATTCAGCGGAACACGTCTTGAATCAGACCATAATGCATCTATATGACTGCGATCGTTGTTTTTCTGCCCACATCGAAAGAAAAAAGTCCAAATGTGATTATCGTTTTGATCATGAATTGACAGGGGATGAGGTTGATGAGAGCCAGACCCGTGTTAACCGAGTCATCGCATTGGATCTGCCGGTTTCAGAGACCTTTGTTTTGAAAGATGAGGCACACCGGCTGTATAATACGGATAAGCTCCCCGGGGATGTTGATGGCAGTGTTCGAATTGTCCACATGGGCACCTATGATGCCTGTCCTTGTATCGGTGGTCATGTGGTGTCAACAGGGGATATAGGCGTTTTCAGAATCACCACCACCAGTTATCATGAGGGTGTTCTGCGTATCCGGTTTAAGTTGTCATGAAATATTCTGGCTATACCGCCACACCGTACCTCTCCAGGATAAACGTCATATTCTCGATGGCGTTTTCATACTTGGTTTTCCCATAGTCATAGTAATCGAACTCAATTTTCGAAACATTGAGTTGAATCAGACTCCACAAAAACCAGTAAATGTCCGGAAAGGGTTTGAATAGATCGATAAAGAAAAGAGCCCGATCCATTTTTTTCCCACTGCAGTAGGCATCCACGATATCCTTTTCCACGTCACGGGGCACGAGAATTTCCTGAAACATATCGGCAATGTCGTAGTATTTGGGCGCCATGCCGCCATACTCCCAGTCGATGAGGTACATGGCAGCATCGTATTTGTGGGCGGCCTCTTCCTTGATGAGAATGAAATTGTCTGCCAGCAGGTCGTTGTGGCAGGGCGTGTATTCAGATTCTGGAATGTTGATAATGCTAGACAGCTTGATGAGCCTTTGGACGGTGCCTGCGATGTCAAATTCCGGATAATCAGTCTTGAGTCGCCGCAGGATGGCGGACATTTTCATAACCTCCAGCAGGGGATTGAATATACGTTTGAGTTTTACCCCGCTGGTGTGAATCTTTCGAATGGGTTCGACGATTTTTGCATGTAGTGATTTGTCTATAAAATGATCATTGGTTAACACAATGGCATCATCGATAAATTCGACGATGGTGACACCCTTTTCAGGAATGAATTTAACCAGGCGCGATCCCACACCGATTTCTGCCATTTTCCGGATGGTGTGCGCC
>JASJGV010000046.1:0-3880 GCA_033791325.1 Desulfobacterales bacterium
TGGTCCAACTGTCGATTCGGGGCATGAATCGAAGTGTAAATGGAATGATCGCAACGTTCAATGACAGCAAGACCTGTGTAACAACATTTCAATTAAAATGATATCTCGTTAACATACCAAGCATGTTTTTCCGGATACGAAAAAAAGGATGGATATGGTAGATTGGATTACGATTCGAGAAACGCTCCTCGAGTTAGAAAAGCTCAGACCGGAATTGCTGGAAGAAGCGATGCACTTTATCGAATATCTTATTCATTGTGAAAAAGAGAAACAGAGAACGCCTTGAATTTATGATACAAACGATATTAAATTCTTGTAATACATGTATTTTATTTAGATGTGTTTTTATCGTGACCTTCTTTGTAATGCGCTACTATCTGATCTAAACGTTGATTGCCATTAAACATGGCAACCGGGTTGATTTCCAGTAGTTCTTCCCAGGTTAGGACAGCACCGTCTCGATCGTCTAAGTCATTCATCAATACAATTCCTTTGTTTATTCGAGCGTTTTCGTGTTTGGGGTCAACGGTGATGGCTTTATGAAATTTCTCAAGAGCCTTGCGAGGTTGACCGCTGCGTCGGTACATTATTCCCAAATCAGTCAGCACATCAGCGTTGTCAGGATTCAGTTCAAGTGCTTTTTTGTAAGCATTAATAGCTTGATCGTATTTGTCAGTATCAAAGTAGATATGTCCAAGTTGAATCCATGCTTTCGTATTTTGTGGATTTTTTAACACTTCATTCACAAGATCTTTCGCCATTTGTGAGTAATTATTGTCTGTGGTCGAACTGGAAGCAACGCTTGGAACCTGGGATGTTTTATAAACAGCTAGACAAACGCCTGAAATAAATCCTATAACAAACGCAATCACAGCTATAACCATCGCAGTTTGTTTCGCTACAGTAGGGATATTTTTATTGCTTTTCTTTCTCATAGGTTTCCGTTGGGTTTGATAACATAAAACATAAGATACCACATTGTGATAGTTAACCACAATTAGCCTTAATAAAAAGATTTGTCAATACTCTGTTAGATTCTTCACATGATTAACAGGATATCTTGCTTACGTATTGCTTATTTTGCAGGTGTGGAGAAAAATTGAAACTCCCCGCGGCAAGCCACGGGGAATGCGAGCGCTGTTGTGGTTCAAAAATCTCAAAGACAGCTCCAACAAAGCTGAAATTATCAGCCCCTCATTTTTATTGTGATATATTATTTTACACAGATTTTTCGCTAAATAAATAAATTTGTTGATCCAAAACAAACTTCAAAATACGATATCTGTAATGAAATGATTAAGCTGAATACTTGGCTTATTCTCAATTTACCACAATGACAGCTGATCAGTGCGCACAGATCACCATCGGAACCGCCCAACAGTGTATGTAATCAAAACATGAACGCATCCAGACCATACAAACAGCCCTTGAAGATGCATCTGAGGAGATTATTTGTGGGAGCCATCGTTTTGATCGTGATCGCCCTCATCCTAGGCGCCGTATCCCTATCATTTTTGTACGAGTCGCCTTCCATCCAGTATAAATTCGGCTGGGACAGGGTGATGCTCCGCACCGGGAAAGTTGCCGGGTTAACAGCCTTTGTACTGCTTGTGCTGCAGCTGCCCATTGCCGGTCGCATCAAATTTCTGGACCGCATTTTTTCGTTGCCAGGGCTGTACAAAATCCACTGCATTAACGGTATCATTATCGGTATGTTGGTTTTGCTGCACCCTGTCTTGGTGACGCTGCCGGAAAACCGGTTCATGGTTCCTTTTGAAATGCGCTACTGGCCAGAATGGGTCGGAGTGGCACTGCTGACGACCATCCTGGTTCAGCTTACCGTGGGAAAATGGCGGACCATCCTGATAAAGCACTACCCGCGGTGGCTGCTTTTCCATCGCATCCTCGGATGGACCGTTCTCGCGCTGCTGCTGATCCACATCTTGTATGTAAGCGAAACCTTTGAGTACGACGGTCTGCCCCGCACCGTAGTGTTTGTGGCAGCAGGCATCATCACCATCCTGTGGCTGGCCATTCGTGGACAGCGACTGTGGGCCAGAAGAAATCCCTTTGCCGTATCCCGTATCGAACCGGCAGGGAAAAACGCCTACACCGTCGCGATGAAGCCGATCAGCCGGAAACATTTTACATATCTGCCCGGCCAGTTCGCTTTTTTTTCATTTCGGTCCCTACACCTGTCGCCTGAGTGGCACCCGTTTACGCTCTCATCTTCGCCCACCAGACCGGAAAGCCTGTGGATCAGCGTGCGCGGCAGCGGAGACTGGACCGATCGGATCCACAGACTCGAACAAGGTGACCGGGTATATGTTCACGGGCCCTTCGGCCGTTTCAGCCATCTTTTCGAATCCGGTGGGCGGGAATTGATCCTGATCGCCGGTGGCATCGGTATTACCCCCATGCTAAGTATGCTAAGAGTCATGCGTGATAAAGGAGACCAACGCCGGGTCACGCTGTTGTGGAGCAACCGGACCACACAGCATGCCTTCAGCAGCGATGAGTTGACAAACTTGACCCATGAACTGCCGAACTTTGCCTGGAAATCTGTTTATACGGCCGAAAAGTCTCCCGATGGCAAATTCGGCCGTCTAAACCTGGACCGCTTGAAATCCCTGCTCGCTGATTGTTCCAGGGATGCGGTCATCTTTCTCTGCGGGCCGCCAAAAATGATCCAACAGGTCCGCAGTCATTTGATCACTATCGGCTTTCCTGTATTATCGATCAGGGAGGAGTTGTTCGGTCTATAAAGGCCGTCTCACATTTTTCTTAGGAGGTTCATTATGAATAAAAACATAACATATTTACTGATCGTTGCAGCAACAATCTGCATGGCCGGCCTGGCCCATGCGGATACCCCTCAGTGGAAAATCGATCCGGCGCATACGGGGATATACTTTGATATCAACCACATTTTTTCCAAAGTAAAAGGCCACTTCAATGTTTTCGATGCCGAGATATACTTCGACCGGAACAACCTGGCGGAAAGCCGGGCGGTCTTCACGGCGAAGGTGAACAGTATCGACACCAACAACACCAAAAGGGACAGCCACCTGCAGTCGGATGATTTTTTCAGCGCGAAGCGATATCCCGAGATGCGGTTCGAAAGCACCTCAGTCAAGCATACCGGCGGCAATCAATATATGCTGGCTGGCACCATGACCATCAAGGATGTCAGTCGGAATATTCAGCTGCCTTTCACCTTCTTTGGGACAAAGGCCGATCCCTTCAACCCCAAAAAGGAGGTGGCAGGATTCGAAGCAAGCCTGACCATCGACCGTTTGGACTACAACGTGGGTAACGGCAAGTTCCTGGAAATGGGCGTCGTCGGCAGGGAGGTGGAAATTTTCATCACCGTCGAGGCGACGAGAAAGAAGTAGCTTAAGAAGAATGCCTCCGTGTTGCCAAGGGTGGTCAGTATAATTATCAGCGTGCCCTTCCTCAGCTAATTATATTAATGTTTTTAGCTTGACTTGAAATGCAAAAATGTGTCATTTAGTAATACATAAATGGATTTACGCCGATTTGAATTGAACGAATCCTTTCAAGAAGTTTGCCTATAATTTTTATTTCACATCTTTTGAAAAATCGGTGGATTTACAATTATTACCCATCTGTAAACGTGTCAAAATAAGCACCTGTTCCAAAGCAGCATCCCTTAAACTACACATTCGATTTATTTTTATATATAAAATTATAAATTATATGTAATCGCACCTAACTTGTCCGCAAGTTTGAAACTCCCCGCCGCAAGCAGCGGGGAATCTTCGACCGTAAGGAATTCTGACTTTTTTAGATTCGCTCGCTAACCCCGCCGCAAGCAGTGGGGAGCGTTCACTGTTGCGGTTCAATCCTAAGGAGGATG
>JASJGV010000047.1:0-3648 GCA_033791325.1 Desulfobacterales bacterium
TTTATACCGCTTGTCATAATAATGTTCCGAAAATAGGATGGCGGCATAAGGGTTTGTAGCAGAAAAACGGTCCTCAATCGGAACGTTTTTCTGACAACCCCTATAACAAGTATCTTCCGATAAATTAAGAAAGGAACCACAAGATGGAAAGAACATTGTCAATTATTAAACCGGATGCTGTCGGCCGCGGGCTGATGGGCGAAGTGATTAAACGACTCGAAAGTAATGAGATTATTATCATAGCGATGAAGATGCTGCACATGACCATCTCTCAAGCTCAAGGATTTTATGCCGTTCACCAGGAAAGGCCGTTTTTTGCCAGCCTGTGCGATTTCATGTCCTCAGGCCCGGCCGGTGTCATGGTGCTGGAAGGTGAAGATGTCATCAAGCGCTATCGGGCCCTCATGGGCGCTACCAATTACAAAGATGCGGAAGAGGGGACTCTGCGAAGAGATTTTGCCACCGACATCGAGAAAAATGTCGTGCATGGGTCGGATGCGCCTGAAACGGCTGAAGTTGAAATAAACTATTTTTTCAATAGTTTCGAGATCATGACCTGAGTCTGATGTATTAGGGCAAGAGCCTTTTTTATCGTGAAATAACGAAAAGAGAGTGGGTACCCGATTCCAAAGGGCCCGACACGGATTCAACCCTATAAAGGATTAACATTTTGCGCATTTAGCATGTGATAAATTCTAAATCCGAATATCGAAATACGAAACAAATCCAAATATCAAATGTTCGAATGACTAAAACATCGTGCTTGGACTTGTATCGCCAAGGTCTTGTTTTGATCATTCGAATTTAGAACATTAGGTATTGTTTCGAATTTTGAATTTCGTGCTTCGGATTTAAGGTACTACCACCATCGGCATAGCCAAACATCACTGACTTGGCTCAAAGGACCAGGGTTTTAATGACGGAATAAACTTTCGCGTTTTCGTGATTTAATCTTTATAAGCAATAGACATATGACACTTATTACTCAGGTCTGATGCAAAACATCCATCTCGATAACATCCATATTGTGCTCATGCAGCCCCGATATCCTGAAAATATCGGTTCGGTGGCCCGGGCCATGCGGAACATGGGGTTGCGCCATCTTTCAGTTGTAGATCCTGAAAATTTTGATCTTTCCCGGGCACATAAACTGGCTACCCATGTTGCAGCGGATGTTATCGATCGTTGCCAGACGTATGAGGATTTGAAGACGGCTCTGGCATCCTGCCAGTATGTTGTAGGTACCACCGCCCGACTGGGAAAGCATCGGCAGGTCATCCAGTCACCTGAAAGACTGGCCACTCGACTGATTCCCATCTCTCAGGAAAATCGTGTGGCGATTCTGTTTGGACCGGAGGACAGGGGGCTTTCCAACGATGATATCCGGCTTTGTCATGCCCTAGTGAATATTCCCACGGCTGATTTTTCGTCTCTGAACCTGGCCCAGGCCGTCATGGTGGTATCCTATACGCTGTTTACATCGCGGCTGGACCAGCCGACCCCTTTTACGCCCAGGCTTGCCAACCGGCACGAGCTGGACGGCATGTACGAGCAGCTCAAGGAGATCCTGGTTCGAATCAGCTATATCAATTCCGATAATCCGGACCACTTCATGAACAGCATGCGCCGTTTTTTCACACGGCTGCAGCTGCGGGCCCGGGAAGTCAGCATGGTACGAGGTATCATCCGTCAGATAAACTGGTATGGAGAGAAACGTTATCAGGATGGAGGAAAAGATCAGGAATTTAGGTTTGGAGGGGCGGAGGGGCGGAGGGGTAAAGATTAGGGTTTGAGGGTTGGAGGGTGATACAAGGGTTGGAGGGTGGCTGACAGCTGTGAGCGAAAGGCACCTAACAGCCTACAGTCTAAACTGCTAAAAGGCAAATTGGGCTTCTTGGGTTTATTGAGAAGCTTATAGCTTATAGCTAATAGCTCATGGCTTTTACCCTCCAACCCTCCAATCCTTCAACCCTATATTGTATATGCAACCCTAACGTATAGTCAGTTTAATCCGAGTTAACTAACTATGAAATAGAGGAAGAGAGGAATCCATGCGCCTCATTCGGTTCGGTGAAAAAGGGCAGGAGCGACCTGGACTTTTGAAAGAAGGTCGCATTGTTGATTTACGAAAGCATTTTCCTGATGTGCCCGATATTGGATGGCACTTTTTCCGGGATGGCTGGTTGGCAAAAGCCCGTCAAGTAGTGGACCCAGGTGTGGAAATCGATGTGCGTCTGGGATGTCCGGTGCATTGGCCCTCTAAAATTATCTGTCTTGGCAAGAACTACTCAGATCATGCCAGGGAAGGGGGCTTTAAGAACCCTGAAAAGCCCATACTTTTTTCCAAGAGCATGAACACACTTAATGGGCCGTTCGATCCCATACTTCTACCAGCAAGCGCAAGTCAAGTGGATTGGGAAGTGGAGCTGGCCATCGTGATAGGCCTGGAAGGCAAAGGGATTCCGGCTGCAGACGCTTATGAGTATGTGGCCGGATTCTGTGTCATGAATGATGTGTCTGGCCGGGATGCCCAGTATGGAGATGGTCAATTTTATAGGGGTAAATCCTTTGATACCTTTGCACCCCTGGGGCCCTGTCTGGTGACCCGTGACGAGGTCGGCGATCCAGAGAATCTGCAACTTACTGCCCACTTGGATGGTGTTCTCATGCAGAAAGGGAACACGGGTCAATTGATTTTCAAGATCCCCTTTATCATCGAATATATCTCTAAGGATATTACCCTCATGCCGGGTGACATCATTTCTACCGGCACCCCTTCGGGCGTGGGTATTTACAGGGAGCCACCCATTCTCCTCAAACCAGGCAGTGTTATAAAATGCGAGATTGAAAAGATCGGATACATTGAGAATCGAGTGGTGAATAAGCTGTAAGCTGTGAGCCGCTTAAGGCTTACGGCTTATCGCTTATTGCTTAGTATTTCCCATCCGCATACGCCACCCAACCACCTGCCAATACCAACTCGCGATCAAACCCGGCGAGATCGAAAGGCACATATTCTTCATGCCCAGCGGTTTTGAAAATAAAAACCTGCTGATCGAGATCGGTTTCCAGTGTGGTTTCCGAACCTGAGAATTTGGAAAAAAGACTGTCGATGGTTTCTGCAGGAAGTTCCATGGCCATCATGCCGTTGTTGTACATGTTTTGCCGGAAAATCCGGGCGAAATTTTCGGCAACAACCAGGTTGATACCGTTAACTTCCAGTGCCCAGGGCGCATGCTCTCTGGAGGAACCACAGCCAAAATTGGACCGGGAGACAATGATGTTTTTGTTGGCCATTTCTGTTTGGGGGTCGAATTCTTCAAGGCTCAAGTCTTCCAGTAGATGGGGTTTGAGAGCCTCTTTGGTAATTTCTGTCAAATATTTTGCCGGGATGATTTCGTCTGTATTGATATCTGCGCGATCGAGAAATAGAACTTTCCCATTAAAAGATTTCATGATCAGTCTTTCCTGTAGAGTGGTGAATTGGTGATGTGACCGGCAACTGCCGTAGCGGCGGCGGTAGCAGGGCTCATCAAGTGGATTTGGCCGCCTTTGCCCATTCTGCCGCTAAAATTTCGATTCGTTGTGGAGGCGCAAACCTCCCCTTCCGCCAACACGCCGTTGCTCATGCCCAGGCAGGCCCCACAA
>JASJGV010000048.1:0-4199 GCA_033791325.1 Desulfobacterales bacterium
GCCTGCATAGACGACCAGTATGTCACCCTTGGCGTTGGGTGAAGGCTTCTTTTTGCCCAGCAGAATCATTCTGGCTTCCGGGTCATAGGTTGCGTCGGTAAAGCAAGGAATGACTTTCTCTGCTTTTTGCGCATCGACCCGGGTGACCAGGATGACAGATTCCTGGGGGATCATTTTTTCCATGATACCGATGATCTGCTGGGCTGTTTTTCCTTGCCCGAAAATGACTTCCGGAAAACCTTTGCGAAGGGAACGGTGGTGATCGATATGTGCAAAATCGATATCTTCGTAGGGGAGTTTCTTGATCTGATCCGATGCATTTTCGATGGAAGTTTTTCCATCTGCAACAGAGCGCAATAGCTGATTGAGTCTTTCCTGGTCCATGATTCATGCCCCGGAATTTAAACTATATGAAAATTATTTATCAAAGGTCATAGATGGAATAATGGAACATTGGAATACTGGAATCTTGATAACAAAGGAATGTTACCCTTTATACATCCTCGCCAATCTATCAATCACCCAAACCCTATTATTCCATTCTTCCAGTATTCCATATAAAATGGTGCAACGATTTTATTATTCTATGGTCTGCTCGACAATACCATCCGATTCAATGGCAATGGTTTTTTTTGTTTCAGAAGCCGGCTTTTGCGAAACCGGCGATGACGGTTGCGTGGCAGGTGCAATATTGGATGAACCGCTATTGACTTTCTTAAGACCTTTGACCTCTTTTCGAATGGCCTGGATTTCTTTTTCCAGTATGGCTGTTTTATCTAACAGTGACTGCCGGTAACCGATCTCTTTGAGTTTGAGGGATAGTTCCAAGTCATCCTTATCAATGGATTTATCACTTACGGTCTCAATTTCTTTTCTGATGATATTGATCCTGGTGTCGATTTCCGCCATGTTGTTGGACAATGTCTTGATATCAGCTGATATCCGGCGGGTGTCCTCAACGATCCGGTCGTCTACCCGGGCAAGTGTCTCAAAATCAGACTGCAGACCCTGTGGGATATCGGCAACCCTATTCGTCAGGGTTTCAGCGACACGGGTCAATTCATCCCGGCTAATTGTCGAAGCGGTCATCTGGTCCATAGATTTCTGAAGCTTGGTGATCCTGGATTTTAAAAATGCAGCTGATTTTTCCAACTCAGGCAGTTTTTTAGCCTGGATATCTTTTATCTTTGCCTGTTCGAGTGACAGGGAAGAAAATTTCGATACCAGATCCTTGGACAGTTTTTGTACACCAATGGCCCCGGTGTCATGAGAACGTGTGACCCTGTCCTTGATGTCGAGATACGTGATGACTATAATGATGCCGATCATGCAGGGGATGAGGAACGTCAGCAGGGTTACACGCTGGCCGAGTTTTTCAATTTTGAGCTCCCTGAGTTCATTCTGGTGAATGACTTCCGGCTCATCCTCGTTTGCGCTGAATTGAAATCTGGAATTGTCATTTTCTTCGATCATTGCTTATTCCCATTCTATGGTGCTTGGTGGCTTTGAGCTGATATCATACACGACCCGGTTGACACCTCGAACCTCATTAATGATCCGATTTGATATTTTGCCGAGAAATGCATGGGGCAATTTGGCCCAGTCTGCAGTCATGGCATCTTTGCTGGTGACTGCGCGGATTGCGACAATGTGTTCGTATGTTCGACTGTCGCCCATAATTCCGACGCTTTTCAAAGGTAACAGAACGGCAAAGGATTGCCACACTTTTTTATAATAGCCGCCTGCCCGTATTTCATCAAGCAAAACAGCATCCACTTCTCTGAGAATGGTAAGCCGTCGTCGTGTTATCTCACCGATGATCCTTATGGCGAGACCCGGCCCCGGAAACGGCTGTCGCCAGATGAGGTCGTCGGGGAGTCCGATCGCCTTGCCCAGAGCCCTGACTTCATCCTTGAAGAGAAACTTTAGTGGTTCCACGAGGTTGAGCTTCATTTTTTTAGGAAGCCCGCCGACATTGTGGTGGGATTTGATGACTGAAGTGGGACCGCCAAAGGCGGATACGGATTCAATAACATCAGGATAGAGGGTGCCCTGAGCCAGAAATTCAGCCCCTTTTATTTTTTTTGCCTGTGCTTCGAATACTTCCATGAAGACCCTGCCGATAATTTTTCTCTTTTTTTCCGGGTCGGAAACCCCGGCAAGGGCGTTCAGGAACCTTGCTTTGGCACTCACAAATTTTATATTGATGTTCAAATGCTGTTTCAGACGTTCTTTGAGCTGTGCTGACTCGTTTTTTCGCATCAGCCCGTTGTCTACAAAGATACAGGTCAGGTTTTTACCCACTGCTTTGTGGATCAAAAGGGCTGTCACCGAGGAATCGACCCCGCCGCTCAAACCAAGGATAATCTTTTGATTGCCGATCTGTTCTCTGATTTCTGTAATCGATGATTTTGCAAATGATTTCATGGTCCATGACCGTCGGCAGCCACATACATCAAAAAGAAAATTCCGGATCATCAACTTACCTTTGGGCGTATGCTCGACCTCCGGATGAAATTGCAAACCATACAAACGCTTGCGATAATTTTGGGCTGCGGCAATGGGGGTGTTGCTGGTGGTGGCTGTAGCTGCAAACCCTTGGGGGAGTTTCTGAATCGAGTCCCCGTGACTCATCCATGTCTGGGTTTTGCTGTCAATATTACTAAAGAGCCCGGTCTGCTTTTTTATGGCCAGTTCGGCAAAACCATATTCCCGTTTCCGGGCGCTTTTCACAACCCCACCAAGGGCATCCACCATGAACTGCATGCCGTAACAGATACCCAGCACAGGGATCTTCAAATTGAAAATACCCGTATCGATACGTGGACTGTTTTTTTCATAGATACTGGAGGGCCCCCCGGACAAAATGATGCCTTTCGGTTTCATGGATCTAACCTCATTGATGGAAATCCGGGGTGATACAATCTGGCAGTACACATGGCACTCCCTGACCCGGCGTGCTATCAGCTGATTGAACTGCGATCCGAAATCGATGATCAGTATCATGGGTATTCCTTTATCTATTGCCCATCCATAAATGGTTTTTTCACGCCCTGCCGGTGTTGGGCGACATGATTTAACTCCTCAAAATAGTACACTATTCCTGCGGGTTAAATCTGTCGTCTGCCTTGGCATAACGAGAAAACCCTATTTCTGGACGGGCACTATCTGGGTTTGCGAAATCATGGTGAATATGTTAGAGACGGCAACAAAAGTCAACTATTAATCATTCAAAAAAGTTCATATGTCTTTAAGCATAGAGAGGTGAATCATGTTAGAGAGCGGTGATTTGAGAAAAGGTCTGAAACTCGAAATAGATGGCGAACCTTTTGTGATTGTCCAGTTTGCGTTTGTAAAACCCGGCAAAGGACAATCATTGTATAAATGCAAATTGAAAAACCTGTTGACCGGTGTTCAATTCGACAAGACATTTCGATCGGGGGAAAAATTCAACGAAGCCAGTCTGGAAGAGCATGAAATGGAGTATCTCTACTTTGACGGGGAAAGCTACTGCTTCATGAATACGTCCACCTACGAACAGGAGTTCATGAATTCGGAGCAGATAGGTGATTCAAAGAATTTTTTGAAAGAGAACACGATTGTCAACATGCTGTTCTATGATATGCGTCCCATTGACCTGACATTACCGAATTTCGTCGAACTGGCCATTACGCATGCCGATCCCTGGGCAAAGGGGGATACGGCTTCTGGTGATTCCAAGCCGGCGACAGTGGAAACGGGCTATGTGCTTCAGGTGCCGCCATTTGTCGATGAGGGGGAAACGATCAAAATTGATACCAGGACGGGGCAGTATGTGGAGAGGGTTAAGACATAGCCTAATAGTCTAACAGTCTAATAGCCTATCCACCTGTTTACCGTAACTAGGGTGAATCTTTGTATCGGTTTTGAATAGATCTCAGGACGTTGAGCCTGGAGAAGAATATTTCGATCAGCTCAGGATCGAACTGGGCACCCGATCCTTTTTCAATGGTTGTCAGAACGTCGCTTTCATCCCAGGCTTCCTTGTATACCCTTTTGGAGGAAAGGGCATCATATACATCGGCCAGAGCGACAATCCTGCCGAAGATGGGGATATCATTTCCCTTTTTCCCCAGGGGTTTCCCTTCGGGGCTTGTAAATCCGACCAGTGCCTCTCCCGTCTCCACATCAATATGGCCCGGGTATCCACGGCCATCCCA
>JASJGV010000049.1:0-2762 GCA_033791325.1 Desulfobacterales bacterium
AGAGAGAATCTTTATCGAGAAATGTTCGGGTCAAAATTTTTCAGCGGCATTGCTTATATATTTACCCACCAGTATGGCAATCAGAATGGTCATATAAAACTGGCCGACGACAGCAATGGTCAGCGTAGCCGATTTTGCAAAAGCCGACACCGGTGTGACGTCTCCATACCCCAGGGTTGTCAGGGTAACAAAGCTGAAGTACAGATAATCATGAAATCCTTTGGCTGCTCCCCCGGCAAAATGAATCGTCTCGGAATCCAGATGATAGATAAGCATTTGTACCTCATCCGACATGGCCAGGACCAACGCTCCCAATATTCCTAGCAGCAGATACCCGTTGATTGAATTCATGATGATGGTGATGTCGACCTTTTCGCTCTTGGCCACATGTCTGATCATAAACACAACGATAAACAGGTTGAATAATAAGAATGAGGAGGCAAAGACAAGGGACAAGACATTATTGGCCATAAAGTGATTGATCCAGCTTAAACAGATGGTAAGGATTCCGGATACGATCAGAATTTTTTGCGATCTTTTAACAAAGTCCAGAGAAAATGTGCCGGACCATATAATGCCCGTAAACAGGATATTTTTAATCAACAGGTCGTGTGAAGACATTGCCGACAAGAAAAGGATTGTAGCCACCAGGCAAATCAAGAGAATGATATTATTTCTGGTATGTTGATGTTGTTTCATACTATTACCGTTATTATTAACCCGGCGACTAAATAGCCAAACTCTGTCATGCCGGACCCCGGATCAGGTCCGGGGCAGGCTTTGATCCGGCATCCAGTGTCTTTCTGGATTCCCGCCCCCTTCCTGCGAAGGGGCAGGCACGCGGGAATGACAACCGCAAGGTATTTAATTGCCGGAGTAATAACCTCAACGTTGTTGTAGGTTTTCCAGAGGATTTATCCTAAGAAACAGGGATTATCCAGTGGCCGGGTATTTCCCTTGTTTTTGTTTACAGTTCCGCAAAAACAAGATGCGAGACTTACCATTCCGGTGCCCGCCAGCGTAGTCGGTCTTCCTCATCCGGTGGTATTTCCTCCTGAATCGTGGGGGTTAGAAGGTTCCCCCAGTCTGTCCGCTCCTGCATGGCCTTAATTGTCTCTTCGGGCACAAACTCTTTTCCTTCCCGAATCTGCCACCCGCCGCCAAGGGCTTTGTACAGGGCAATAAAATTCTGGGCAAGCGATCCTTTTACATCGGCTAAACGATTTTGCGCTTGACTCTGAGATCGTTGGGTATCCAGTACCCGCTGATAGTCCACCATTCCTTCCTGGTACTGGATCATGGAAAGCTCCACCGAGCGTGTGGCGGCCTTCACGCTTTCGGCCAGGAAGCCCACCTCATCCTGGGTCCGTAGATAGGCCACCATGGCGTCTTCCACCTCCTGGGCTGCTTTGAGCACGGTATCCTGGTAATTGACCACCAGTTGCTGAAATCGGGCATCCTGAACACGCACCCGGTTTTTAACGCGGCCATAATTAAAAATATTCCAGGAAATAGCAGGCCCGCCCATAAAATAGACGCTGTCGGAGGCCCATAAATCGCTGAATGAACTGCCTCCGGGATACCCTGCCGAGGTTACATCCGCGTTAGTTGACTGCAGGCCGATGGAGCCGAAAAGCGTGAAGTGTGGGTAAAGATCTGCCTTTGCAACACCGATCAGAGCGCTCTGGGAGGCAAGTTGTCGCTCTGCAAGACGGATATCCGGCCGCCGCCGCAGCAGCTCGGACGGAATCCCCACTTTTGCCTCGGCAGGTGTTGTGGGAATGGGTTTTGACGATGTTAGTATCGTCTCGAGTTTCCCGGGGAGCATTCCCAGCAAAATAGCCAATCCGTTCCGGCCTTGGCGAAGTCCTATCTGTATCCGGGGAATCGTGGCTTTGGTGTCCTGCAACAGGGTCTGGGCCTGTTGAACATCCAGTTCGGTGATGTCACCTTCTTTGAAACGTGTTTCAACGATTTTAAGAGATTGTTCCTGAATCTTTACGTTCTCTCTGGCAATCATCAGAAGTGTCTCTTGTGTACGAATAAAGACATAGGTACGGGCAACCTCAGCGGTAAGCGTAACCAGGATGTCATCATAGCTTGCAATAGATGTTTCAAGCTGACCCACGTTTGACTCGACGGCACGGCGGAATTTGCCCCAGAAGTCCAGTTCCCAGGCAGCGTCAAAACCCAGATCCAGACTGCCATAGTTAAAATCAGCAACGGGTGAAGTATTGGCTGCGTTTTCGCTGGCACTTGTATAGGTGGCGCTTCCTCCGGCAGATTGTTGTTGGGGATAGAGGTCTCCGATGGCGATGCCTAACTGGGCACGGGCTTCCAGGATTCTGATGCCTGCGATTCTGAGAGAAAGGTTTTGTTGAGAAGCCATGTCAACCAGCGTATTGAGATCCGGGTCATTAAAGACCGTCCACCACTGGCCAAAATCCGTTGGCTCACTCATGATGAGAGGGTCTTCTTCCTCAAGCCATTTCTGGGGTTGCGGTGCTTGGGGTTTGACATAATCCGGTCCCACCGCACACCCGGTGAGCAGCAGGACAAAACCAATAACCATTCCATAAATGAGACAGCTCGTTTTCATATGATCGTCCATTCCTCTCGGTGATAAAATATGTGTTACGCCCGCACCTGCTTCTTGGGTATTTCAACACGGAAAAACAGGGTGTAAAGCGCCGGAACGTAGTTGAGCGTAAATAGACTGCCAATACCAAGACCAAAAAACATGACACATGCCATGTTATAAA
>JASJGV010000050.1:0-3106 GCA_033791325.1 Desulfobacterales bacterium
GATATAGGTTGATTGCTACGGCGTGATGTCACCCCACAGATATGGCGGATAACCACGGCGTAGCCGAAGGTGAAGACGGGTATTTTAATGGGACCACGGGTTTACCCGTGGGGATCCATGCCACATGGTTAGCTCTTTATAATTTTAAGCATCTCACTCGAATCCTTATTTAATTCATTTCTTGACAAGCCGTTTCCTGCGCACTATATTCCAAAAACACGATATGGAGAAAGAAAATGAAAGAATTTCTGAAGGTCATGAAGGCGGCATCTGACCCGACACGGGTCAAAATTATCAAGATGCTGGGAATGCGGGTCATGTGTGTATGTGAAATTCAGACGGCATTGGGAACTGCGCAGTCCACAGCCAGCAAACACCTTAAGATATTAGAAGAGGCAGGTCTGGTAGTGTCTAAAAAGGAAGGTCTGTGGGTGAATTATCTCCTGGCAGATGGTCTTCAAAGCCCTTTTGCTGCAAATTTACTGGGTAACTTGCGTCACTGGCTCAATGACGAGCCTGAAATCTCACATCTTCTGAAAACCTTGGGCCAGATCGATCGGTGTGAAATTCTCAATAAGAAATAAAACCGTTATACGACTTTAACCATCAACCAAATATTATCTTATCGCGATATAGAAATATCTATGAAACAGAATATTGAACCCAGTATTATTGACTGGAAAGACATCTGGAAGCCCTTAGCCCTGATAGGGGGTGCTTTCCTGCTCTTTTTTTTCCTGCCTATTGAGAGCCCCCGGTTTTCAAATTCAATCCACGAGGCCCTGGCTTTAACCCGCTGGTATGCCCGGGAGCATGTCCTGCTCTGTTTGGTTCCGGCTTTCTTTATTGCCGGCGCCATCGCCGTTTTCGTTTCCCAGGCATCGGTGATGAAATATCTGGGTGCCGGTGCGCACAAAGCACTTTCATATGGGGTGGCCAGCGTTTCCGGCTCGGTGTTAGCGGTTTGTTCCTGTACGGTGCTACCGTTGTTTGCAGGTATATGGCAGCGGGGCGCAGGATTGGGGCCGGCCGTGGCTTTTTTATACTCAGGCCCGGCTGTCAATGTGCTGGCCATTATATTGACCGCTCGTATACTGGGGCCTGAGATTGGTCTCGCACGTGCAGTAGGGGCCATTGTGTTCAGTATCGTGATCGGGTTGTTCATGCACCTGATTTATCGCAAAGAGGAAAAAGCCAAAGCCGAGGCCGCCATACACTTGCCGGAGCCGGAAGTGGAGCGCCCTCTTTGGCAGAATGCGCTTTTTTTTGGCGCAATGGTGCTGTTTTTGATATTTGCTACCTGGGGTAGACCCGAGGCGGCGGGTGGCTTCTGGAGTACTGTTTACGCTGTGAAATGGTGGATTACCGGTCTTTTTGCAATTGTCCTGGGTGTCATGATGATCCGCTGGATGGGGGTGAAAACGGTCAAAGTCGTTCTTGCAGCTGTGGCAGTTCTAATCCTGGCCCTGGCTGTTCCCCATAAACCCCTCATTGCTTTTTCTGCCGGTATCATCGCTTTTGTCATGTTGTTGACTACCACACGGGGTGAAACTGAAACATGGTTTGTCTCGTCATGGGACTTTGCCAAACAGATTGCACCGCTGCTTCTGGCCGGTGTTCTGGCTGCTGGTTTTCTACTTGGGCGACCAGGTTCCGAGGGCTTGATTCCCTCTCAATGGGTCAGTGGTCTGGTGGGGGGCAATTCACTCTGGGCCAATTTATTTGCTTCCCTGGTGGGAGCCTTTATGTATTTTGCCACATTGACTGAGGTCCCCATTCTGCAGGGTCTGATCGGTGCCGGCATGGGTAAGGGACCGGCCCTGGCGCTGCTTCTGGCCGGCCCGGCATTGAGTCTTCCCAACATGCTGGTTATTCGCAGCGTGATTGGAACAGGCAAGACCATTGTTTTTGTAGGTCTGGTGGTGGTGATGGCTACGCTCAGCGGCCTGATTTTCGGCCATTTTTTCGGCTGATCGACACTGGCGCTCGCGTTATTCAACCTTCGCAGTAGTACACTACGGCTTCAGACTGAAGTGCCTTGCTCCAGCGCCGATCAGCAGAAAAAATGTACAATACAGTATAATTCTAATGGATGGACTCTGGAAAGGAGAGCATCATGGATATCAAGGTATTGGGGCCGGGATGCCCCAAGTGTCAACAGGCGGAGAAAATTGTCAAAGAAGTGCTTCGGGAGATGGATTCAACCGCAACGGTGGAAAAGGTCACCGATATCATGGAAATTGCCGGTTACGGCGTGTTTGGAACGCCGGCCGTGGTTGTGGACGGTGAGGTGAAGAGTGTGGGTAAAATTCCCAAACCAGCAGAAGTCAAATCATGGATCAGTGCATAATATCGATGATGAAAAAGGGAAAAAGTGCTGTATGAAACGAATTGAAAACATAAAACGCAAGTGTAAGAAAATACCTTTGGCTTTATTCCTGCTTATTTTGCTGCCCGGGTTGACCTGCCATGCAGAGAGCCATGTGGATCTGAATCAACTGCCGGTCAAAGGCATGGTTACCATGATCGACCTGGGCGCAAAAAAATGCGTCCCTTGTAAAATGATGGCGCCCATCATGGAGAAGATGGAAAAGCAGTATGAGGGCAAAGCCGCCATCGTTTTTATCGATGTATGGGAAAATAAAGATCAGGCGACGAAATATGGTGTCAAGGTCATTCCGACACAGATATTTTATGATGAAACCGGGAAAGAAACTTACCGGCATGTGGGATTTTTCAGCGAAAAAGCGATTGTTGGTGTTTTACATTCCATGGGGGTCGATTAGATTCACGAAGTAAATTTTATTCAAGCAATAAAAACCTGATACTCTGGGGCAGGTCAGAGAGAGTCGGCTCTGCCGAAATGATATAGAAATAGAATCCAGGAGACAGAATCCAGAATTCAGAATATCGATTCGCCTCCGGCTCAACCATTCGGTCGGTCAGATAGAACGCATGCATTTTGCGAGCGTTATTTTACTTGATTTGACTTCTGTCTCCTGACTTCTGAATTCCCTGGCCCGAATTTATACCGTTTGTCATAATAATGTTCCGAAAATAGGATGGCGGCATAAGGGTTTGTAGCAGAAAAACGGTCCTCAATCGG
>JASJGV010000051.1:0-4332 GCA_033791325.1 Desulfobacterales bacterium
TGCTTGTGACCCCCATGACAAAAACCAGACTAAGACCCAGGATAAATAATAATTTTTTCATAATATCTCCTTTCCTTTTGTGGTTCAAAATCACATGGCCGCAGTGAACCGGGCCGGTTATTTTTTTACCCTTTGCCAGCATACTTCTTAAGGGTGTTCTGTCATTATGCATGGATAAACCTTGTCCAATAAAGAGTTCAATCCAGCTTCATATATGCTCTGACGTATGGAACCGGCAGATTTGGGGGGTCATATTCCAGTGCGTGAATATAAGAAAGAATGATAGTGTAGACACTAAAGCACATTTCAAATGCAAAGTCTACCCCTAGAACGTTCAGGCCTGGGAATGGACATGCTTGTGAAAGGAAGAAGCGTTTAGCGGGGGGATTGCAACCAACGGGGCATGACCTTCGGTCGCCCCGTTGGCGCAGGTATGAGTGTTAGTGGACTGTAATCTGTCTGGGTTTGGCATCCATTGGTTTCGGGATTTTGACTTTGAGCAAGCCATCTTTGTAAGCTGCTTTGATATCCTCGGTTTTTACACTCAAAGGCAGGATGAATTGCCTTTCGAATTTTCCAAAGGATCTTTCCCGTCGGAAATAGTTGTCCTCTTTGACTTCATTGTCCAGGAACCTTTCTCCTTTCAACGTCAGTACCCTGTCCTTGACATCGATCTCGATGTGCTCCTTGTCGACACCGGGAAGCTCAGCTTTTAGTACGATTTGATCATTTTTGTCATAAATGTCCACCTTTGGATTCCAATCCCACGGGGACTTTTCCGGGTCGGGATTTTGTGACGGCAGGAAGAAACCATCCACGATACGGTTCATTCGATGCTGCATGCCAAACATGTCCCGCATGGGATTCCATCTGATAAGTTCCATCGTTACACCTCCTGAATAAATGGGTTGATGAAGCGGAATTTGCATTCCATTTGTTGTTGAAATAAATTTAATTATTATTTTGATTAAGTCAAGTTAAATGACATTACTATTTAACAAACTGGGCTAAAGAGTAATGGTTGATAGGGCGGCTTATGTAAGAAGCACAGGACAACTTGACAAGCATGTTGAAACCGGTATACCGATGCATTGATGAAACTGCTTTTGATATCTCCCAATGTTGAATTTTTGCCGGATCCGATTTTCCCGCTGGGGTTGGCGTACATTGCCGCCGCTCTCAATAGGCGGGAGATTGATCATCGCATTCTGGATCTCTGTTTTGTCACGGATGTGGAAGCTGATATATCTGCTGAAATTGCGTCATACCGACCTGATATCATTGGCCTTTCTCTTAGAAATCTGGACAATGTCAGCTATCCGCAATACACATCATACCTACCGTTTTACCGGGAGGTGATGGACATCATCAGGCGTCATTCCGACAGTCGTATCATTCTGGGCGGGAGTGCTTTTTCCTTGATGCCGCAGGATATTTTTACCTATCTGGATGCTGATTTCGGTATTGTGGGAGAAGGGGAACGGGCCATTATCACGCTTTTGCAGCGGATCGAGGCAGCGCAAAAGACAGGAGAGAAACTCGAAAAATACATCCTGCTGGATCGGGACGTCGGTGTTATCCGGAAGCTGGACGAATACCCGGCCCCTGACCGATCGGGAATCGACAATGACGCTTATCTAAAATTCGGCGGCATGGGTAATATTCAGACCAAAAGGGGGTGCCCGTTTGACTGTATTTACTGCACCTATCCGATTATCGAGGGGCAAAGCGTACGTCTGAGAAGCCCCAGGCACGTCTGTGATGAAATTGAATCCCTGATTGATATCGGAATAAACAACGTGTTTATCGTGGACAATGAATTTAACTTTCCTGTGGAACATGCACAGTTTGTCTGCCATGAAATCATCCGTAGAAAATTAAACATCAAGTGGAGTGGCTATGCCAACCCCAAGTTTATCCAGCCCAAACTCGTGGCGTTGATGCGAGATTCGGGATGTACCGGTATCGAGTTTGGCAGCGATGCCGCTGAGCCCTTTATGCTGAAACAAATGGGAAAGGCTTTCACTCTGGAAGAAATGAACCGGGCTTCAATGGTCTGCCATCGTTCGGGACTGTCGTTTTGCCACTCTCTGCTGATCGGGGGCCCCGGTGAAACCATGGAAACGGTCCAGCGCACTTTCGATGCTATTCTGGCCATGTCGCCGACGGCTGTTGTCTGTATGGTGGGAATTCGTGTTTTTCCCGGAACACGGTTGTTTGAAATAGCCAGAAAAGAAGGTAGCATCCAAACGGACCAGAATCTACTGGAACCCTGCTTTTATCTGTCGCCGGCAATTAAAGATATGATTTTGCCCTTTGTGGAGGCATTTTCAAAAGAACATCCCACCTGGATTTTTCCGGGAATGGCGATTAACATCAACCGGACGCTTCAAAAGAAAATTCGCCGCCTGGGTGCCAGGGGACCGCTGTGGGAATATATGAAAATGGGGCAACGATTTAAACGATAGGTTATTAGACTGTTAGACTGTAGGCTGTTAGGTAGTTGACCGCTAATAGTCTAACAGTCTAAACAACCTAATAGTTACAGCCTAACCAACCTGACCTTGAAATAAGGAGTGTTTGTATGAGCACGTTCAAATTCCAAGAAATGTTTCCGCTGAAGGAAGATACCACCGAATACCGTCTGCTGAGCACTGATCATGTTTCGGTTACCCGGCATGAGGGTCGGGATATAGTTCATGTAGCACCGGAGGCCTTATCCTTGCTTTCGGAGGAGGCGTTCAGGGATGTTTCCCATCTCCTGAGGGCATCACATCTTAAACAGGTCTCCGCTATTCTGGATGATCCCGAGGCTTCTCAGAATGACAGATTTGTGGCACTGGAATTACTTCGCAATGCCGTGATTGCAGCCGAAGGTGAATTTCCCATGTGCCAGGACACCGGCACCGCCATTGTCATGGGTAAAAAGGGCCATAGCGTTATGACCGACGGCACGGATGAGGAGGCCTTGTCGCGTGGTGTGTTCAACGCCTATCAGAAAAATAATTTACGATACTCCCAGAACGCACCCCTTTCCATGTATGAAGAGAAAAACACGCTCTGCAATCTGCCGGCCCAGATTGAGTTGTACGCAACAAAAGGGGATGCGTATAGCTTTTTGTTTATTGCCAAGGGGGGCGGATCTGCCAACAAAACCTATTTATTCCAGGAAACCAAGGCCCTTCTGAACCCGGAATCATTGGTGACATTTATGAAGGCCAAAATGAAAATGCTCGGTACGGCCGCCTGTCCACCTTATCATCTGGCATTTGTCGTGGGAGGTACCTCCGCCGAATTCAACCTGAAGACCGTCAAACTGGCAAGTGCCGGTTATCTGGACGGACTTCCGGTGCAGGGCAGTTCTACCGGGCATGCTTTCAGGGACAGGGGGCTCGAGAATGAGATCCAGGCATTGTCCCGGGAACTTGGCATAGGGGCACAATTCGGCGGTAAGTATTTCTGCCTGGATACCCGGGTGATCCGGCTGCCGCGACACGGAGCCTCCTGTCCTGTCGGGATAGGAGTCAGTTGCAGCGCTGACCGCAATATCAAGGCCAAAATATCGCGCGACGGAATATTTATGGAGAAACTTGAAACGAATCCATCGAGATTCCTTCCAGAAGTGGCTTCCACAGGGGAGACAGCCGTACACATCGATCTTGACCGGCCCATGGCCCATATCCGGGCGGAATTGAGCCGATACCCGGTCAGGACGCCGCTTCTTCTTTCCGGCAAGATCATTGTCGCCAGGGATATTGCCCACGCGAAACTTAAAGAGCGTCTGGATCAAGGCGCTGAATTGCCACAATATTTCAAAGATCATATTGTTTATTACGCCGGACCTGCCAAGACCCCTGAGGGGTATGCTTCCGGCTCATTCGGTCCGACCACTGCTGCCAGAATGGACCCCTATGTGCCCATTTTTCAAAAGCTCGGTGGATCTCTCGTAATGCTGGCAAAAGGAAATCGCTCCAGAATCGTCACCGATGCCTGCAGAGAGAATGGCGGTTTCTATCTCGGTTCTATTGGTGGGCCGGCTGCCAGGCTTGGCAGGGACTGTATTACAGCCATGAAAGTCATTGCATACGAGGAGCTTGGCATGGAGGCGATTTATGAGATTACAGTAAAAGATTTTCCGGCGTTTATTCTCATTGACGACAAGGGGAATGATTTTTTTGAGACCCTTTTAGGCAGTTAAAACGGGATATTCCGTTACTTAAAACCTGATCCTTTGGGCCAGGTCAGAGCAATTTGGCTATGCCAAAGGCGAAGGCGGTAGTTACTTAAATCCGAAGCACGAAATTCGCACGAATTATCCGTACAGGATAAATT
>JASJGV010000052.1:0-5640 GCA_033791325.1 Desulfobacterales bacterium
TGGATCACCCATTTCACTCTATTAATGGTGAAGAAAGTTGTGGAACTAAGCTATAAGCGATAAGCCTTAAGCTGCATAGAGCTTACTGCTTATCGCTTATAGCTTACAGAATGTCTTGCTGCAGTTAAAATTTACTGGGAAGCTAGTATGAGAATATGGATAAAATAGAAAAGGGGAAATATGTATCACTATCCACCTTCGGTTTTGAATCTGATAAAACATCTTTCCAGGCTTCCGGGCATTGGAGAAAAAACAGCCGAGCGGCTGGCCATGTACATCATGAAAATGTCTCGCAGAGATGCCGAGCAGTTGTCGCAAAGTATTCTGGCATTGAAGGAAACCGTTCAGATATGTTCCATGTGCTTTGCCTTGAGCGATACAGAGACATGTAAAATATGCAGCGATCCAGCGAGAGATGCCACCCTGTTGTGTGTAGTGGAGCAGCCGGGCGATATGGCTTCGATTGAAAAATCCGGCGCATACCGGGGACTCTACCATATTTTGCAGGGAGTTCTTTCCCCCATGAACAATATCGGACCGGATGATATTCACATCAAAGAACTGCTCGCGCGTATTGCCTCAGGCAACGTAGCAGAAGTGGTTCTGGCAACAAGCACCAGTGTCGAAGGGGAGTCCACAGCCGGTTTTATTGCAGAGAAACTTTGTTCATTCCCCGTCAATGTGACCCGCATCGCTTCCGGTGTTCCCATCGGAGGGGACCTCAAATATGTGGATCAGGTAACCCTGCGTCGGGCCATGGAGACACGGCATGCCCTCTGATAAAGATGCCGAAAATGCACCAGGGGACTCGGTCTTTGTCTGCAGTCAATGTGGTGAGTGTTGTATCGGTTATGGCGGTACCTTTGTCACCAACCAGGATATCGAAAGAATCTCGGCTTATATCGGAACCGATCCACGTGGATTTGTCGAGCAATTTTGCAATTTGTCGGGAGGCAGGTCGGTTCTGGCTCAGCAAGATGACGGTCATTGTGTCTTCTGGGATAAGGTATGCACGATTCATCCCGTAAAACCGCAAATGTGCAGGAAGTGGCCTTACATCGAGAGTCTCCTGATTGATTTCGAGAACTGGAATATCATGGCATCCATGTGCCCTGGAATGAAAAAAGATGTCTCATCTCGTGTCGTCAAGGATTGGGTAAAAAAGATGATTTCCTGCACAGAATCTTAAACGCTACCGTCCTGCTATAAAAGCGATGACAGGCATCCTGAGCCTTTTGACAACAATGGTTCTGTGCTTGACACGATATGAGAATTATGCCATCGTTTATCGGTTTTCATTACACCTCAGCAGACACACATATACTTTTGGAGAGCGGATCATGAGAACTTTCGTATGTTTATTTCTGTCGATTCTTTGTTTATCATGTGTTTTCCAAGACCTTTCTTTTGCAGCATCGGAATCTGCCGACCTATCGACTACACCCGTTAATGCCTCGGCAGACGGTGTCGGTGTGATCATCGACGACAATACGGCTCTGGCAAGAGACCAGGCGATCCAGGATGCACTCCGACTGGTTGTGGAACAGGCTGCCGGTACCATGGTGTCGTCCGAAACAATGGTTCAAAATTACGAAGTGCTGCGGGATCAGATTTATTCCAAGAGCCAGGGCTATATCCAACGCTATGAGGTGACGGACGAGTCAATCGAAGGCAATCTGTACAAGGTGACGATTCAGGCTGCTGTGGCGAAAGGGGATTTGAAAAATGACATCCTTGCCCTGGGCTTGCTCATGGCCAGAAAGAATATGCCCCGGGTTATGATCATGGTGGCTGAGCAGACTATCGGCATGCATTACTACAGTTACTGGTGGGGTGTCAACGCAGGTACGGCCGATCTTTCCATTACCGAAAATGTTCTCATGGAAAAACTGACCCGAAAAGGGTTTCATGTCGTAGACCATGCAGTGACGTCCAAAACACTCGAAATTAAAGATCCCTACAAAATTGAGTCGCTCAACAATGATGCTGTTCGAAGCATCGGCAAGCTCTATGACGCCGAAGTCGTGATTTATGGTAAAGCACTTTCCAAGCTGGCAGGCTCGGTTTTGGGGACATCCATGAAATCCGCCCAGGCGGATGTCTCCCTGCGTGTGGTCAACACCGATACCGGACGGGTCATAGCGTCGTCCACCCAGCATGCAGCAGCTGTTCATCCGAACGAGGTCACGGCCGGGGCGGATGCGCTCAAGATTGCAACGGATGCTATCGCCGATAAACTCCTCCAACAGACCGTAGCCAAATGGTCACAGGATGTCGACGGCGGCAGCTTGATACGTCTGGTGGTGTCAGACATCCCCTCGTACAATCATCTCGTTAAATTCAAGGACATGATCCAAAAACGGGTCCGGGGTGTCAACGGGTTGTATCAGCGTGATTTCAATACAGGGACAGCAACACTGGATGTGAGCGTTCCAGCGACATCCCAGAAACTGGCCGATGAACTGGTGGTGATCGACTACGGCGAATTTGCCATCGACATCAGCAACATCACGGAAAGCAGCATCAGTCTAAAGATGAAATAACAATAAATTTGTTTAACAAAATTATAGATCGCGACGGTGTCGCTTAAAATTTTTCCGGAGGTAACTATGAGACGATTCCAATTGTTGATGATGCTCTTCCTGTTGCTGGTCTTTCTGGCGGGTTGTGGCGTCATACCCATGGGACCCGCAGCCAATCCCACCAACCCCATCAAACGCCTGGCGATACTACCTCTCCAGAATGACACGACGGATGTCGACGCACCTGACTTTGTGCGGGAAAAACTGACTTCGGCGGTGCAGAAACGACTTTACAATGTGCAGCCGCTGGAAGAGACGGATCGTATTTTAAGAGAAAAACTGGGCATCACCCTCGGGGGGCAGCTCGGTATGGCAACGCCGGGTCAGTTGCGCGAGGCGCTCCAGGTGGAAGGTCTTCTTTATGGAACCCTCATGAATTTTGAAGAAACCACCACGGGACTCGTCAACGTGCGTAAGGTCCGGGGTAAGTTCAAAATCGTAGAAACAAGTACCGGATCGGTTTTCTGGGAAAATGGTATCGGTGTCAAGAGTCAGGACACATCCGGTGGTTCTGTGGGGGCTCTTACGGGCTCTATCGCGAACCGCGGCAGTCGTGACGAAGAGGTTCCATGGGTTGTCATCGAGAACCAATCAAGCAATAATAGCATCATGGAGGGGTTTGCAGCGGGATTGGCCACAAAGCTGATTTCAAAAACAGTGGGTATGCATCTGGCCAAGGAAACCAACCAAATGATCTGGCGCTTAGTACAAAACCTGCCATGGGGCGCGGGGGATGCCACAGACGCTGTCCTGCTGGCAGTGCCTGCTATGGTCATGCCCAAGATTCAGATGCCGCCACCACCCGCCATCGGGCATATGAATTATGGTGATCGGGATTTCAAGGCCGTCCTGGTTTCGAGCACTTTTGACAAGTCACAACAGCGGAAATTTTCTTTTGAAATGCCCATCGCCAAGGCCGGTGAAAAATTTCGGATGGAAATGGATTACACCAAGATGTCGGGGGCCCAGGGCATGCCGCCCGCCCTGAGCAGTGTGGTGATGATTCACCGGGGTGATGAAAAGCGTACCTACTCACTCTACACAAACAAGAAAAAGTATATGATCAGTGATGAGACAGATGAGGGCTACTACGAGGAACCGGATATTGTAAAGACCTTCGTGGCCAAAGAGACCATCGATGGTCATCCCACCGAGAAATACAAGATAACGATAAGCTATCAAGGCCAGGAAACACAGCAAGGCTTTATCTGGAATGCAACGGACCTGGATGGCATGACGATTCGAAGTGAAATCGACAACGCGACGGTCAAGATGACATCCACGCTAACGGGTATCGTCATGGGAACACCGCCGGCAGGTCTCTTTGAAGTACCGGCGGGCTACACGGAAACCGATAATTTTTTAGAAATAGTCATGGAAAAACAATAAAAACTAATTTAGGAGGCAAAACATGCTGAAAGCTAAAAACATTTATCTGTTGGGGTCGCTACTTCTCATGACCGCAGTATTGGTTTTCAATGGGTGTGCTGTAAAGACATCAGGGGCAGTGCGTGACGACTCATCGCTTACAGGTATTTCAGATGAACTGGCTCCCTCCGAAGAGTACACCGGCCCGAAGCTGCGGGTGGGGGTAGTGAATTTCCAGAACAAGACCCCTTCGAAATATATCGGTATTGGTGAGGCAGCAGCGGATATTCTGGGGACAATTCTCCAGAAGACCGGCCGGTTTATCATTATCCCCCAGCAGGACGTCGCTTCCATACTGGGTCAGCAGGCCATGGGTGCTTCCGGGGCCGTCAATCCGGCTACTGCCGCAAAAATGGGCAAGATCCTGGGATTGAACGCGATGGTTACCGGTGCGATTACCGCCTATTCAGAAGCTGAAGAGGGAGCGGATTACCTGGTGTACAAAAAGAAGAAACAGATTGCCCGGGTCACCGTGGATTATCGGATCGTGGACACGACCACAGGAATCCAGATGGTAGCCGACTCGGGGCAGGGCGTTTATGAAAAGAAAACCGGTGGGGTCCTTGGATTGGGTTCCAAGTCGAGCTACGACGCAGACCTTCGGGACGGCGCCTTGCGGGATGCATTGACCAAAGCCATGGTCAATATGCTGCCGCAGTTTGAAAGTCAGGAGTGGACTGGTCGAATCGCCACCATCAAAGGTCGGACCGTCTACCTGAATGCCGGGCAGAAAACCGGGTTGAAGGTGGGTGACCTTCTGATGGTACAGGAGCTGGGAGAGGAGATTATCGATCCCCAGACCAATGTATCCCTTGGCAGGGCTCCGGGATCGATCAAAGGCGAGCTGATGGTGACCGGCTTTTTCGGTCGTGATGGATCTATGGCGACCATCAAATCGGGGGCTGGTTTCAAGCTGAACGATCTGGTGAAATACAAATAAAAGAAGGGTTCGAGAGAAACGCAAGACTATAGGCTGTAGACTGTTAGACTGTTAGCGGCCTACAGCCTAAAGTCTAACCGCTAATAGGCTAATAAGGGCCCGAGGGTTCGAGAGGGTTGCGCAGCATGTGTGACTCGCTTGGGGTCTCGGGCTTTTTTTGTAAAATGCGAAATCCGAATATCGAAATACGAAACAATACCAGATGACAAAAATTCGAATGATCCAAACATACTGTATAAGGCTTATGGCCATGGACTATGTTTTGGTCATTTGAGCGTTTAATATTGGGATTTGTTTAGAATTTCGATATTCGGATTTCGAATTTATCACACACACATATCCTACAACCAACCCATTCAGAGTCTATTCGTTTTGGGCCTTTGCGTCCGGATCTGCCTGCCGATGTGTGATCGTGATATCTCGTTTGGGGTAGGGTATTTCGATGCCTTGCTGGTCAAACGCTTCTTTGACCCGGTCCGTTATCTCGGAAATAGTGTCCATCCGTTTTCTGGCGTTCTTGATCCATACCCGCACCTGGAGATCGACGGATGATTCGCCAAACAATCTTACCACTACTTTCGGTTTGGGTTCCGTGGCGATCCATTCGATGCCATCGGCGATATCGAGGATTATTTTCTTGGCTTTGGGCAGGTTGGCATCGTAGGCGAGGCCTATATTGATGCGTACGCG
>JASJGV010000053.1:0-2568 GCA_033791325.1 Desulfobacterales bacterium
AAAAGACCGGGTATTTAGCGAGGTATGCAGCAAATGTGAGCAGTGCGGATAAGGGAGCGGTATTTCCGCTATAAACTATAAACTATAAGCGGTAAGCTTTAAGCTGTTTTCAGTCTGTCGCTTACTGCTTAATGCTTAGAATCCCAGTTGACTAAGCAGGTCTCTCCACTTGACAAAAGGGAGTGGTTTCAATTCTTCCAGGTCACAAACAGGGATCAGACCGATGGTCGAATTCGGAATATAGTAACATTCCTGGCCTTTGAACGGGCCTTCTTTGATAACCCAGCCGGCTTGTACGGCTATTTTTTTTCCGGCCAGGCTGTGGGCATCTGTACTGTACTCCAGGTTTTCTGAGGGGTTGAATACGGCTTCAAAATACATAGGTGGTCTCCTTGTGGGATCTTAAGCCGTAAGCTGCTTAGTGCTTACGGCTTAATGCCTGCTCTCAATTTTTGGCTTTCGGTAACATAATGAATAAATTTTTAAAGTCAAGGGAATGGTGGTGGATTTTAAAAAATTTAGGTTCAGCAATATAGGCGCTTGTACCGCTTGTCATTATCATTCGTTTCCTGACCCGGAAGGCCGAATCGATTTTGCCAGGACCTCCAGGTCTGCCGGTTTTTCAAGGACAACATCGGCACCCATTCGAATGGCTTCACGACCGTTATCAGCCAGCATCTGGCCTGTCACGAGGAGGATTCGTATGTCAGGTTGCTGCCTTCTAATGGCCCGGATGTTCTCAAAACCATCCATACCGGGCATCAGAAAATCCAGGATGATGGCATCATAGCGTTTTTTTGTCATCCAGAGCAACGCTTCTTCGGCATTACCCACAGTGTCGACATTCATACCTCTATTTTTGAGTCTTTCCGATACGATTTCCATCAGGTCTTCGTCATCGTCAACCAGTAGTACATGATCAGACATGGTGTTTCCTTATTTTCAACAACAGTGCTTTTTTATTTTTATCGATTGCCAGTTCGGCATTCAACGCAGCGAGAACGGTATTGCGCTGCTCATCCGGCATGATGGCGGTGATGGATTCCGGTGTCAGTTTGCCGATTCCGGAAATGAGGACAAGCGCATTTTCTGCCTTTTTTTCCAGGGTCAATCCGATCGCTTGTCCCCGTTCGCCGGTATGCATGGCGTAGTCGAGGCAAACCCACATCATGTGGAGCAACAAAACCGGTCGTGTGTGAATGAGGATCGGTTCTTGCACGGCACTCACATGGAACTGGATAGATCGCATGGCTGCCTTTTTTGAAAGCAATTCAGATACTTGCCTGGCATGGTGAACCAGGCAGATCTCCTGTGTGTTGTTATCGAGTCCTTCGGCGACTTGACGGACATCCGTAATCAATGTGTTAAACCTTGCGACTTGCTTCCGGATGGTAGCGGACAGCGACCCGAGTCGCTCCAGATCGAGGGTTTTTCCTTTTTTGGCCATCAGGATGTAATCCTCCATCAATCCAGCGTTTTCGTTGATGACGGCCAACACATTCTTTGCTTCGTGTGAAAATGAAGGCAGCATGGCCTTAATATACTGCAATGATTCCCGGTATACGATGGTGTCGTATCTATGCATCTCTGTTCTCCATAAAAATCAACTTTCATCCTCGGGAGTCGCACCGGTGGCCCCTTCTTCCTTAGGCGGTGGTTTAAGAGGCAGTTCGATAATGAACCCGGTTCCCTTTCCTTCCGTGCTTGTAACCGATATATTCCCGCCCAGTTCCTTTACCAGTGCATAGGTGACAGAGAGACCGAGCCCTGTCCCTGTCCCGGTACTTTTGGAAGAGAAAAAGGGTTCGAAGACGTATTTGACATCTTCCCGGGGTATGCCGCACCCGGTATCTTGAAATGATATGACTATATGATCCGGGTGCGTGTCATTGACCTCGATATCCAGACGCCCGCCCGCCCGCATGGCTGTAAAGGCGTTATTCATTACATTGAGGAAAACTTGCTCCAGATTGCCTTTGTTGCTTGTAATCTCAGGAAAATTGTCCGGAAATTTGGTGTAGATGTCGATATTCCTGAATTCGGCTTCTTTCCTAAGCAGGTCAATAATATCGTACAAAATCCGGGAAAGGTCCACCGGCTCAAAATAGGTTTCGATATGCCGTCCGAAATTTAAAAGTCTGTGAGTCACATTGCCACAGCGCTGGATGGGAGCCGCCACATCCTCTAGCAATGTGACGAGTCTTGCCACTGGCAGCTTGTCGGTCTGGTATACCAGCAAATCTTTTATGAGACCGATTTTTTCATTGATGATGGACAGGGGATTGTTGATCTCGTGGGCGATGCCGGCAGACAGTCTTCCCAGGGATGTCATTTTGTTATGGTACTCCATTGTATGCAGGTCCATGATACGCTGTTCGTCTGCCAGGTGGATTTTGTTGATGACATAGGTGGTTGTGGCCAGGACCAGGACCAGAATAAGCAGAATGCCAACACTGTAGAAACCGGCTAACTTGATCCAGGATGCGCGCCAGACTGTCAGCAGATTTTCTTCGCTCTGAATGATGACCAGCAGCAGGGATGTATTGGGGATTTTTATGTGACCGACGA
>JASJGV010000054.1:0-7016 GCA_033791325.1 Desulfobacterales bacterium
TCCTGGAATCCAACGGTTCTTCCTCCATGGGTACGGTTTGCGCGGGAATCCTGGCATTGATGGATGGGGGTGTTCCCATTAAAGCACCGGTTTCCGGAATTGCCATGGGTCTTGTTAAAGAGGGGGACCAAACGATCATTCTTTCCGATATTCTTGGGGACGAGGACCATACAGGAGACATGGATTTCAAGGTCGCCGGAACTGCGGAGGGCATTACAGCGCTCCAGATGGACATCAAGATTCTGGAGCTCTCCAAGGACATCATGAAAAACGCCCTTGAACAAGCCCGGGAAGGCCGTTTACACATCCTGGAGGAGATGATGAAATCCCTGGACAAACCCAGGGAAGAGATTTCCCCCTTTGCACCCAATATATTTGCCATTGAAATCAACCCGGATTAAATCAGGGAAATCATCGGCCCAGGGGGCAAAGTTATTCGTGCGATCCAGAGTGAAACCAACACCAATGTCGAAGTCGATGACTCCGGTGTGGTTAAAGTTGCCGCAGCATCCTCCGAAGACCTGGAAGCAGCTCTGACGATGATAAAGGATATTACCAGGGAAGCTGAAGTAGGTGCCATTTATGAAGGCACCGTGGTAAAAATCACCGATTTCGGTGCCTTTGTACAAATTTTGCCGGGAACGGATGGTCTGGTCCATATTTCCCAACTGGCAAACTATCGTGTCAAAAAAGTCACCGATATTGTCAAAGAAGGGGATACGCTCAAAGTTAAAGTACTGGAAGTTGGTAGGGATGGTAAAATCCGCCTAAGTCATAAAGCCGTACAGGAAGATGAATAACTACCCCGGAGCAAGTAAAACCGATCTGAACAACGGCGTCAAAATTATTACCAAGCAAATGCCGTATGTCCATTCGGTGACCATGGGCATCTGGGTCAATGCCGGATCCAGGGATGAAACCCTCGCTGAAAACGGTCTGTCTCACCTAATCGAACATCTGATCTTCAAGGGAACAGAAAAGCGAACCGCTTTTCAAATCGCCAAGGAGTTTGATGACATAGGTGGGCAGACCAATGCATTTACAACCATGGAAAACACCTGTTTTCATGCCAAGGTAATGGATTCACAGTTGGAAACCATGGTTGAGGTCATGTCTGACATCTTTTTGAATTCATTGTTTGATGAAGCAGAAGTCCTCAAGGAGCGGCCCGTTATTTTGCAGGAAATCGGGATGGTTGAAGACAGTCCCGATGAATATGTTCATGTCCTTTCCGGAAAACACTTCTGGGGGGATCATCCTCTGGGCCGTTCAATTCTTGGCACCCGTGAAAACATCCTTCGGTTTGACGCTGAAACCATCAAGCGATTCTTTCAGCGTCTCTATCAGCCGGATCGTATCATCATTTCAGCCTCCGGCAATGTAGATCATCAGAAGTTTGTCGATCTTATCGGACCAGCTTTTGAATCCATTCGAAAAAGCGACGAATTTCCCGAAAGAAAAATACCCGCCGGCAACACCAGCGTCAACCTCCAATCCAGGAAACTGGAGCAAACCCACATCTGCATCGGAGTCAACGGCCTTCCCACGGGCCATCCCCTACGATATGGCTTTTCTCTCATGAGCACCCTTTTAGGCGGCAACATGAGCTCCAGGTTGTTTCAGGATATTCGGGAAAAAAGAAGTCTGGCCTATACGGTCTACTCGTTTGTGTCCACCCATGTCGACTGTGGCATGTTTGGTGCCTACGCTGCTGTAGATCCTGCCAGGGCGGCTGAAACCGCCAAACTGCTGGTGGGCCACATGCACCATCTGAAAGAAAACCGTATCCAGGAATCTGAACTCAGGGGTGCCAAGGAATATATCAAAGGAAATCTGCTGCTGTCATCCGAAAGCAGTGAAAACCAGATGGTCCGGCTGGCCCAGAATGAAATGCATTTCAAGCACCAGGTCCCACTTCATGAAGTGGTGCAGAAGATCGATGCCGTTACGACGGATGATATTAAAGATATCGCTGACATGCTTTTTAGCAACAGCAAGGCATCCCTGACCGTATTGGGCCAGATCAAAGGCAAAGCCAGCTACGAAAACATATTGAACCCTTTAATCTAATTTGATTGCAGCCCACGCTGCAAGCAGCGGGGAAAAAGAAAAGCATCATGCGTTATCATCCGACCATTCAGCTCCGATGCCTGCAACCCGAGAAAAACCTGGATATTCCACTGCCTGCCTATATGACACCCCTGGCGGCCGGTATGGATGTCTGCGCGGCCATCGAAATTGATCAGCATCTTGCGCCCGGAGAAATAGCCCTTATCCCCACGGGTCTTGCCATGGCGATCCCAAAAGGGTTTGAAGTCCAGGTTCGGCCCCGGAGCGGGCTGGCAATCAAACACGGCATCAGTATTGTCAATGCACCTGGTACCATCGACGCAGACTACCGCGGCGAAGTCAAAATCGGCCTGATCAACCAGGGTACAAAACCCTATACAATTCACCGGGGTGATCGTATTGCCCAGTTGATCGTACAACAGGTATACCAGGCAAACATCACGCTGGTGGATGAACTCGACAAAACCGAGCGCAATAAAGGGGGCTTTGGGCACACGGGGAAGTAATTTGAGGGTGAAGGGGTCTGAGGGTTGGAGGGTAGCTGAAAGCTGTAAGCACCTAACAGCCGACAGCCTAAACACCTAACAGGCTAAAATACATCAAGAATATTGAATGCTTAAATGAACCTGAACCAAGAATCAACCCCAAGAATGACAGCTCAGGCAAACGATCACCTGAGTGTCTGTATACTGGCCAGTGGCAGCAAAGGGAATGCCATCCTGGTGGCTGACAACCAGACCAGGGTTCTTTTTGATGCGGGTTTGTCCGGGATCGAGATTGAACGCCGGTGCCAGGCAAAAGGATTTCACCCCGAGCAATTGGACGCCATTGTCGTATCCCATGAGCATTCAGATCATATTCAGGGTGTCGGCGTACTGGCCCGCAGATTCGGCCTACCTGTCCATATCTCTAAAAAGACCGGCCAGTCAGCCGGTTCCACACTGGGGAAAATAGCCGACATTCGATATTTTAAATGTGGAAACCCCTTTTCGGTCAACACCTGGACCATCTCGCCATTTTCCATATCACATGATGCAGAAGACCCTGCTGGGTTTACCATTCTCAACAATGGCCTGAAAATCGGTATCGCCACCGATCTGGGTGTCGTGACGGAAATGGTCAAGGAGCGCCTCAAAGCGTGCCACATACTCATTCTCGAGGCAAATCACGATCCGGGAATGCTCATCAATGGACCCTATCCATGGCCGTTGAAGCAGCGCATCCAGAGTAGAACCGGCCACCTTTCCAATGAGGACTCCCGGGAACTTGTCAGGGCCCTGAAGCATAAAAGTCTTCAGCATGTGGTTCTCGCCCATCTGAGCGAAACCAACAACACACCCCAGAAAGCCTTGCAGGAGGTCGGTCCGGCATTGAATGACTGCAATACAAAATTGCATGTGGCCACCCAGGATGTTTGTGCGGAGATAATTCAAATTGAAGGGTTTAGGTGTACAAGCTGTAAGCTCTAGGCAGTAAGCAACTTATGGCTTACTGCTTAAAGCTTGAATTAATTTCTCCTAAATTGATATAAAAACAAAACCAACGAATTACGGAGCGGAAAATGTCAGACACTATTTACGATGTCATCATCATTGGAGGCGGTCCAGGTGGATTGACGGCAGGGATTTATGCCAAAAGAGCAGCCATGAATGCTGTTTTGATTGAAAAAGGCGCACCCGGTGGGCAGATCATCAACTCGGATGAAGTCGAAAATTATCCGGGTTTCGAACATATCAGTGGTGCCGAGTTAGGTATGAAATTCAGCGCACATGCCAACGGTTATGGTCTCGAAGTAGTGGGGCGGGAAGTTGCGGCCATCATACCTGGTGCAGATTCACACACCGTGCAACTGGACAATGGTACTTCGCTCAACACCCATGCCGTAATCCTGGGTACCGGTGGTAATCCCAGAAAGCTAAATATCCCTGGAGAAAGCGAATTCTATGGGAAAGGCGTCTCATATTGTGCGGTTTGCGACGGCTTTTTTTTCAGGAACAAGACTGTCGTGGTGGTGGGCGGTGGTGATTCTGCAGCAGAGGAAGCACTCTACCTGGCCAAAATAACCAAAAAGGTCTACATTGCCCACCGCAGAGATGCCCTGCGTGCCGGTATGCTTCTGCAGCAGCGTGTTTTTGATGAGTGCAAAATAGAGATGCTCTGGAACACTGTCTTAACCGGTATCAAGGCCAATGACGAAGGGGTCTACGCTGTAGACCTGAAAGATACCCAGACAAGTAACCAAAGGAATTTACCCGTAGACGGCGTGTTTATCTTTATCGGGTTTGAGCCGAACAACGCCATCGTACCCGCCGGCGTCAAGATGTCGGTGGAGGGAAACGTCATCACCGATGAAAAGTGTGAAACAGCTATCCCCGGCATATATGCCATCGGCGACATCAGGGAAAAATATGCCCGACAGATCGTAACCGCATGTGCTGACGGATGTGTAGCCGCGCTGGCCTCAGCCCATTATGTGGAGTCTAAAAAAGCTCAGGATGCGTGTACCTTGTAAAAAATAGGGTTGGAGGGGTGGAGCTTTGAAGGGTTGGAGGGTGGCTGATAGCATTTAGCGATAAGCGCCTAATAGGCTATAACGGGTTCGATGGGTTAACCATCTGTCATTCCGCGCAGACGGGAATCCAGGAATCACTTTAAGCAATTCATTGCTATAACATTATAACCACTTCATTTAATATATTTATTCTAATAAAAACAAGCCAATATGTGACGGCTTCGTAAAATGTTCGAGATCAAGGCTTGCAAGTCCCGAGGAATGAAGTCGTACTTATGGTACGTTGAAATGACGAGGGGCGCAGCATAACGCAGATATCGGACGTTTTACGAAGCCGTAGCCGTCAGAAAAAAAATGGGCGGCCCGATTAGAGCCGCCCGAGGAAAAGAAGAAGGAAGTATTGACAAAAAGGAATCGGTGATGAGTCGATTCCATGGATCCTGAGTGGCTTCCCTAAAATGCCGTTGTTTGTCCGGGTCACATCTCTTTTCTTTATATTGAAGATGACCGGAAAAGATGCACGTACACCCGAGAAGCCTTGATAAATGTCACCTCAAACTTTCTTTTATATTAAATAACCTTTGGAGGCGCGAGGGCCGTCGCATGGTTTTTTCATGTCGGTATTGAAGTCGGGCGACATTTTCATTCTATATCTGACAAAGAGCATTTAATAACCGCTGTTTGACTATTATTCTATTCAATTAATATGCCAAAACCCCTAATCCATCATAACCACCTCAATTTAATATAAATATTTGCTTTTTCGCTTCAGACCCGTTCAACAGGTCTCAGGTACAAATGACAATATTTGTCACTTTTTTTGCCAAAAATTGTCATATTTGTATTAGCGTGTACTCCCGCATGCCCAGACCCAACTGCTCTGCATAAGCGAGTTGAATACCCCAGTCTGTCTTTGGGTAAAGCGTCCTGAATTTATCAGATCCTGCTTCCAGCCCTTCTTTCATGCAGGAACCCGGCAGGGCGGGCTCTTTGTTCACCAGATCCACAGATGCCTGATCGATGGCCACGGGGTCGGTGGATGCCAGTATGCCGATATCCCGAACAATGGGCGCATCGGCCGCCGGAAAACAATCACAATCCGGCGATACATTCGTGATAAAATTGATGAACAGGGCCTTGCCCTGCTTGTTCTTCAATACTCCCAGAGTGTATTCCACCATTTTTTCCATGAAATCCGGTATGGACTTGCCAGGTTGCACCTGAATGGCCATCTGGGGACAGATGAGAATACATTCCCCACAGCCGATGCATTTTTCAGGATCGATGATGGCCTTTTCTTCCTTCAAGGATATGGCATTCTGGGAGCAATGATCGGTACACTCGCCACAGCCGATACACTTCTTTGTCTTGACTTTAGGCGCGATACCGGAGTGCTGCACCAATTTGCCGGATCGTGAGGCACATCCCATGCCCATATTTTTAATCGTGCCACCAAAACCGGTCAACGCATGCCCCTTGAAATGCGCCACCGATATAAGGGTATCTGCATTCACAATTTCAGATCCGATAAAGGCTGTCTCCACATGTTTCTGATTGATGGAAACCCCGGTCTGGCTGCGCCCCATCAACCCATCGGCAATGATAATCGGCGCATCCACGACCGCATATGAAAATCCATTCTGGATGGCGGTGATGGTGTGATCAACAGCATCACCCCGTGAACCTTTGTAGAGGGTATTGGCATCCGTAACAAAAGGTCTTCCACCTACCTCTTTGATTTTTTGGACAATTTCGCGAATAAAGATGGGCCGGATAAAAGCCGTGTTGCCTTTCTCCCCAAAGTGAAGCTTTAAGGCCACCAAGTTGCGTTTGCTGACCACTTCGGACAGATTGACAGCCTCCAGCAGTTTACCCAGCTTTTTGAATAAATTTTCCTTCCATGTTGCCCGCAAATTGATAAAATAAACATCACTCGACATGCAAACCTCCTTTGGTATATGATTCTTTGTATATGGATAGGATATTAAAAATAGCGTTACTCGATCAAATCTACAGCCTGTTTGACGATTTTGCTCGTTTAGAAAATGTCGCCTGTGAACGGGAATGCGCCACCTGCTGTACCTGCAACATGACCTTGACGACGTTGGAAGGATATAAGATCATATCACTTCTGGATGCAAGGGCAAAATCAAGCCTCGGTCAGCGTATATATGCTGCTGTCGGACAGAGACGCTTCAAACCGCAGATCACCATCAACCATATGGCCCAACACTGTATGACCGGCCAGGAAATCCCGGAAGAAATCATCGATCCCGCATGGGGTCCCTGTCCCCTTTTGTTCGAAAAAGAATGCCCCATCTATCCGATTCGGCCCTTTGGCTGCCGGTGTATGATGTCAAAAACCCATTGCGCTGACACCGGATATGCCGATATCGGCGAATTTACCCTCACGGTGGCCAACCTGTTCAATCAG
>JASJGV010000055.1:0-2747 GCA_033791325.1 Desulfobacterales bacterium
TCCAGCGTCGGTATGTCACCCGGCAGGTAGCAACTCGATAAAATAATTTTTTGATCGGCTTCAAACAACGTGTCCAGGACCAACGCCAGCTCCTGTTGGGTTCGCCCTTTGCCGCTCAGGTAGTGTACGTCCTCCAGGAGTAAAACATCACATTGATTCTGGTACTTCTCTTTGAACTTTCCGATGGAATTATTTTGAAATGAGTAGGTCATCTCATTGGTAAAATCCTCGGCTGTAATATAAAACACCCGCTCGGCAGGAAAAGCCGACAGGATATGATGCCCCACAGCCTGGGAAAGATGGCTTTTTCCATTACCGGTCTTGGACAGAAGAAAGACGGAGTTCTGTTGGCTCGATTTCCTGGACGCCAGGGAAAGCGCTGCAGAATAGGCCAAACCATTGTTTTTTCCAACGACAAACTGATCAAAGGTAAAATTCCGTCGGAGCATTCGACCACTGTATGTTTTCGAATGGATACTCGGAAGCAGCATCTGGTGTTGCGCAGGTAATGCACCTGTCAAAGATCTCTTTGCCTGTTTGCGCACATCCAGAAAAAGTTTGCTCGACTTTCCCAGTACCCGGTTCATTTCAGTTTCCATCAAACCGGCATAGTTAGTGAGAATCCGTTTCCTGTAAAACTGATTGGGGCAAGACAGGAACACACCGTCTTCGGTTGTTTTGTCGAACTCGATGGGTTCGATCCACATTTTAAAACAATGGCCGGGAATTTTTTCCTTGATGGCAGATTTTATCTCGTTCCAGACAGCTTCCATAAATACCAGTTTTATAGTAGATTCGGTTCTAAAATATAATGCGTTGTTCAGGGATTATTGAAAAAGGATAAACAACGAAATTAATTGGTTTTTTTGATTTAATACCGGATAAGATCGATATCATCAACTGTTGGATGCTTTTTAAGGTACCGTGCCCTGATTGTCAAACCGAATGAAGGCGATTGATAAAATAGCCGTACCAGATAAATTTATCACATTGTATATAGTTGAATTTAAAGATAATAATACTGGATAGTTTGTCAGCTCCCTGATTTACAGCGCTTTGTATTTGCAATGTTTCTTTAAGTATTTTAGGCATCTCCGGAGTTATGAACAATTTTTCAAAAATCCCAATAACTCTTATTTTCAACTAATATCTTCCATTTTCTCTTATTTTTAAATTAATTTCATCCAAAATATGACACTGAAAATCTATCTGAGACCAAGCTGGCAAAAGTATAATCATTTCATGGCGCTATCCAAATGAATTCGTTTTACGAGTTTATTTGGCACGACTTCATCACTTTTACGAGGATCATTTTTTTCTGTTTGACATTCGATTTCCGGATCAATTTTTTAATATTGTCGGTCATGAAATATGCTGTTTATTGTGTTCGGTTCTATGATTTTGTCTGCGAATCTAGTATAGGTATTAAGATCATCTCCAATTTTCTCACCATAGTCATGGCACAACAGGAAGATCAGATTGGGAATAAGCATGGATATCGACATTCAAGGTGCCAGACAGCACAATCTCAAAAACATCAACCTGGTGCTGCCGGGAAACAAATTCATTGTTATCACCGGTCTCTCAGGTTCCGGGAAATCCTCCCTGGCTTTTGACACGCTCTACGCGGAAGGCCAGCGCCGGTATGTAGAATCCCTTTCCACATATGCCCGGCAGTTTCTGGAGCGAATGGAAAAACCATCCATCGATTCCATCGAAGGACTGTCACCAGCCATCGCCATCGAGCAAAAGACCGGAAACCACAACCCCAGATCAACCGTGGGCACCATCACTGAGATCTATGACTATTTACGGCTGCTTTTTGCCCGTGTTGGGACACCTCATTGCCATGAATGCATGCAACCAATCTCTTCCCGAACACTCGACCAGATCGTTGACCAGGTCATGGAACTACCAGAGAACTCTCGAACCCTGATTCTCTCACCGGTGGTGGTGGACCAGCCGGGAACCCATGAAAAATTGATGAAACAGCTGCGAAAAGAAGGTTTCGCCCGTGTCCGTGTGGACGGTGATATCCTCGATATCGAGCAGGTAAAAATACTGAAACCGACCCGGCGACACACCATAGATGTGGTTGTGGACCGCCTGATAATCAAAGAAACCATTCGAAATCGCCTGGCAGATTCCCTGGAATTGGCCGCGTCCCTGTCCGGCGGACGGGTAACCATCGACGTTATCGATAATCTGCCGATTTTTTACAGTGAAACACCTGTCTGTCTGAATTGCGGCATTCATTACCCCGATTTTACACCGGCCAGCTTTTCCTTTAATTCACCCCTGGGAGCCTGTCCAAAATGCGACGGACTGGGTATGACAAGTGAGTTTGATCCCGACCTGATTGTTCCAAACCCGTCCCTGTCCTTACGCCAGGGTGCTGTTGCGCCATGGGCCAATCGGAACTCGGTTCATTTCGCTGAATTCCTGGATTCCCTGACCACATACTACCGGTCAGATATCTACACCCCCTTTGTCGATCTACCCGACCATTTCAAGCAGGTACTGTTATATGGCTCCGGAGACGAGGAAATCCCTTTCTATTTTGAGAGAAACAACCGTAGATTTTCTTATCACAAAGCCCATGAAGGAATCATACCGAATCTTGAACGGCGTTATAGAGAAACCGACTCCAGCTGGTCACGGGAAGACATCAAACTATACATGAACTTCCGCCCTTGCTCTGAATGCAATGGCGCTAAATTGAACCGTGCCGGCCGCTCCGTAAAGGT
>JASJGV010000056.1:0-8074 GCA_033791325.1 Desulfobacterales bacterium
CAACCAGTCAGTATCGCTGTTGGTTTTCTGGATACTAATAGTCATCGCCTTTTTCGGGTTTGTTGAAATTCGGGTCATGTGCTCTCACTGCCCCCATTATGCAGAGGCAGGGGCTTCTTTGAAGTGCTGGGCCAATTACGGTGCACCAAAACTCTGGAAATACCGGCCGGGTCCCATGTCGGAATTGGAAAAGATTATTTTTTTCAGCGGTTTTGTCATCGTGTGGGGTTCTCCGCTGGTGGTCCTGGTGCTTAGTGGACAGTGGTTTTTGCTTCTGGTTTATGGCATGACAACGGCGGGGTTTTTCATGACGTTGATAAATTTCTTATGTACCCAATGTATGAACTTTGCCTGCCCACTCAACAGGGTTGCGGAAGATACGAGAAGGGTGTTTTTTAAACAAAACCCAATGGTTGGAAAAGCCTGGGGAAAGAAATACCTGCGCTAAAAACACCTGGCACGATTGAAGGGAGTATTTGTCAGACGGATTGTGGGGATTAATTAGCAATACCTAATGGCAAGCCGGATGTATAGGGTCATATGCCATGCAAAAAGCCAGTATAACAGCGCTTCAAAAGCGTGTCAGACAACTGGGAAACCATGAGATCGCCAGGCATCACCAGGGGTTTTTTAAAACAGGGAAAGGTGAATACGGAGAGGGTGACCGGTTTATAGGGATTCGTGTGCCGGTTTTGAGAAAACTGGCCAGTCAGCAGAAGGACATGTCTCTGGAGGCTGCCTCAAATCTGCTCGGCTCCGAGTTTCACGAGGAGCGACAGTTGTCTCTTCTGATACTGGTCTCTCTTTTTAATAAAGGGACGCAAAAAGAAAAGCATGCTGTATACAAAGTCTACCTGGAAAACACCCGCTTCATCAACAACTGGGATCTTGTTGACTGTTCTGCTCAACATATTATTGGCGCCTATCTTTTTACACACAATCGCAAGCCCATATACAGGTTGGCACGTTCAAAATTGCTATGGGAACGGCGGATATCCATTATGTCCACCTTTTATTTTATCATAAGAAATGAATTTGACGACACCTTGAATCTGTCAGAAAAATTAAAGTATGATCCTGAAGATTTAATTCACAAGGCCGTCGGATGGATGCTCAGAGAGATCGGCAATCGAAATCTGGTGATTGAAGAGATGTTTTTAAAAACCCATTACCAGGACATGCCGCGAACCATGCTGCGGTATGCCATCGAAAAATTACCAGAAAAGAAACGCAAAGCCTATTTAAAAGGAAAAATTAAGGCTGGAAAATAGGTAGAACCATGAATTCAGAAGATAGTATCTTAATAAAACCGTCAGACCCGAGGGCACCCGCCATCCAGAAAATGATTTCAGATTTAGATGATTATCAGGCGTCCCTCTATCCACCAGAAAGCAACCACCTTGAACCATTAGATAAACTTGTTTCTTCCATATATTATTTTATTGCAGCATGGAAAGACAATAACGTGCTGGGGATCGCCTCCTTCAAACGTTTTTCCGAGACGTATGTGGAGATAAAGAGATTGTATGTACCCCATCAAAACAGGGGCATGGGGCAGGCGATAAAACTGATGAACGCCCTCGAAGAAAAAGCAGTTCAGGAGGGTTTTCCAGTGGCCCAACTGGAAACGGGCATTCATCAAAAAGAAGCCCTGAGCCTATATCAAAAGCTTGGATATGAAAAGACAGAACCTTTTGGGTCGTATCAGAAAGACCCCTTGTCTGTTTTTATGCGAAAAAAACTGTTTTGAGTGTGTTCAGATGGTCTATAACCCGAAGGGGGTTGCTTCAGCAGGGTAGGCCACCGTGAAGTCGAGATCGATTTCTTGTGTTTCGCCCGGTAACAGTTGGAACACCCACAAATGGACGCCTTCCTTATCATGGTAGTTGCTTTCTGTTGGCGCCGGGGTGAGTTGGATGTCTTTAACCTCGATTTTGTCTGTTTTTGAAACAGGCACCCTGTCAACGATTTTGAGCGTAATGGGTTTGTCTTTGATATTCTCGGCAGTTATTTTATACGAAAACGATCGCACCACCGTACCTCTCTGAATGGTACCAAAATAGGTTTCTTTAACCTTGTCTTTCAGTTTTTTCCGATGGACCATTACATTGCGATCGGCGCCGAGGTTCAGGGAGAAGGGTTCTCCAGGTTTTTTTTCGGATAGATAGGTGTCTCCGATAAAGCGACCACCAAAATAGACATTCAGTTTACCCGCCAGTAATTCCTTGTCTGCCCTGGCATCCGCAACGAGAAAGGTCAAATTTGTTTTCCCGGGAATACTGTAGTGAAAGGTGTCGGCGGATAAGTTTTTTGTCAATAGTGGCAGAATCGAGAACTGATCCCGGGAATCGATATCCACGGGAAAGGGCATCTTGTACTCGAAAGATAGAGGAAGTTCTGTTGCCGTAGCGGATGAATATTCGGCAGGCGTTCCTGTAACCGGTTGAATTTCTTCATCAAGCTCCATCTTGCTTGAGGTCTCTGCCATGACCTTGGCCTGGGACCGCTTGAGAAGCACGGGTACAGGTCTTGGAAGGTCGAGTTTCCAGGGGGATATCTCTGGAAAGCGTACCCCTTTTACCGGGATGACATTGGAAACGGAAAGGGCTATCTTTTTCCAGTCTTCTCCTGATTTCTGGGTAATGCGGGCAAACATGGTCAAATCCAATACCGAGAGATTCATGGGTACGGAAACTTTATACAGAGGTTGCCAAAGGGCGCCCTTCACCAGATATTGGACATTCAGCCGAGCTGTTTCCTCCTGGGTGGCATTGAAAAGGATTTCTATGATCTGTTTGGATGCCCTGCTGCGACCGCTGACGGCTGCGAGTTCTTTTTTAACTTTTACAATTTCCCTGTCCATGTTTTCCAGGGCGATATCGAGGGTCTGGATTTCGGCATAAATCACTGTGGATGTGGACCCGATAAAGGACAATGTTTCTTGGACATCTTCCATATTGGGATAACGGGTTTGCACATCTTTTGGGATTTGTGTTTTTGAAAAATCAATCAGCCCATCTATGAAAGATTCCTTTTTGGCGAGAACCAATTTTTTATCGGACAAACCTTTTCGGGATTGTTTCAGCTTTCTAAGTGTTTCCGAAAGGGTATTGATCTGGTCCTGGGGGAATTCAACCAAGGGAATCTGTTGGATCTGGACACTAAGCATCTCTCCATTTCCAAAAACCTGGGCAGATATCGAATCTTTGTCCACGTTAAAGGCACTGGTTTCAATAAGCAGTTCGTTCAATCCTAGTTTTAAATGGGCCTGCCCTTCTCTGACAACCATGGCCTGGTTGGAAAATAGCGTGACGTCCGAAATATTGGATGATACGAATTGAGAAGCATGGACGAGGGTCGACAAACAGAAAAAAACGATTGGGATGAACAAGCTGGTTTTTTTCATGGTTCCTCCAAAAGCGGTATTCCTATGGTTGAGGTCTTTTTTGTGGATGATGACATGCAACAACTTTGTGTATATAATATTTTATGTAAAGTAACAACCAGAGAACCCCTGCAGGCAGATCCCTGTGGGACTCACCAGGTTTTAGGGGCCTTTCGGGTTAAAGGAGGTGATCAACATGGCATATAATGAAAAATTAGCCCAGAGAATCCGGGAGAGGATGCTTCACCTGCCGGAATATATGGAAAGGAAGATGTTTGGCGGTGTTTGTTTTCTGCTGCATGGCAATATGGCCTGCGGAATTTTAAACGATGACGTGATTGTTCGCGTGGGAAAAGAAGCCTATGAATCATCCCTGGCCTTGCCCCACACGAGAGTATTTGACACTACGGGCAGACCCATGACCGGCTGGGTCATGATTTCCCCTGAAGGTCATCGTACTGATGAACAATTGGATGTCTGGTTACAGAGAGGTGTCGACTTTGCCACATCCTTGCCGCCCAAATAATTTAGCATTTGTCAAAACACCGTTCCGGTTGCTCCGCAAAGGGGTTTCCATATTTATGACAAACCTCATCGGGTGGCAAAAAGCTGGCATATTCATCATGGAAAGATACCATTTCTTTGGATGGTAGTTCCGTTAATCATTAGGAGGTGATGATGCAACGCAAGAATATTTCTTCCGGATCCAAATTTGAAAAACCCATCGGGTTTTCACGTGCCGTACGCATTGAGGATGTGATCGCGGTTTCAGGCACGGCACCCCTGCTGGCAGACGGATCAACAGCCGCCATCGGAGATGTTTACGGTCAGACCAAACGCTGTCTTGAAATCATGCAAAAAGCAATCGAAGATGCCGGCGGCAGCCTGAAAGATGTTATCCGGACCCGGGTCATGCTCGTGGATATATCGACCTGGGAAAAGGCTGCCCAGGCACATGGTGAGGTTTTTTCCGAAATCCGTCCGGCCTGTACCTTTGTGGAGATCAGCGGCCTGATCAATAATGATTGGCTGGTGGAGACGGAAGCCGACTGTGTTTTAAGATCAGAAGAGGCAAAGCATGCACATGAATAGGTTGTGCTTGGTTTTATATTTTTAATTACCAAGCGACAACGTCGCGTTCTATAAAATCGTTCTACGATTTTATTCGAGGCACGATATTATTTTCCTTTAAAGACCGGCTTCCTCTTTTCCATGGCGGCGGTGATTGCTTCGTTGCCGTCTTCGCAAATCAGTATTGCGGCGTTTTTCTGGGCCACATATTTGAGTCCAGCCGATGTTCCATGATCACTGGTAAAGCGCATAACATCCTTGACACCCTGAACAGCCAGGGGCGAGTTGTCTGCTATTTCCTGGGCCAGTTCCTGGGCCTTTTGATATAAAGATGCTTGGTCTTCACACAGATGGGTAATAAATCCGATCCGATAGGCTTCCTCACCGGTAAAATCCCTTCCGGTAAGGCACAGTTCCCTTGCCCAAGGCTCACCCACAATTCGATGAAGCCGCTGGGTGGTGCCAAGATCGGCTACAAGGGCCAGTTTGGTTTCACGGACAGAGAAAATTGCGTCCCTGGACGCTATGCGTATGTCGCAGGCGCAGGCGATGTCAACGCCACCCCCGATACAGTGGCTGTGCGATGCCAGGATGACGGGTTTGTTGCACAATTCAATATGATTGGTGCTGGTCTGTCCATAGAGAATGTTTCTACGCAGGCGTTCCCTGTAATCGGCTGTTTTCTTTTCTATCAGACCTGCTAACGCAGCCAATTCCAGACCGGCGCAGAAGCTTTTTCCTTCTCCTTTGATAACGATGACACGCGTGTCTTCGTCCTGATCCAGTTGGTGGAAGATAGAGATCAGTTGTTCAAGCATCGGGAAGTTCAATGCGTTTCGTTTTTCAGGCCTGTTCAGTGTTACCCAGGCAATGTGTCCTTGTTTTTCAAGTTTAATCAGGCTGCTTTCGCTCATGTCTTCCTCCCAAAAATGGTGGGTAATCGATACAAAGATATAATCATGTAACGATTTTAATAGTAGAACCGGCATAAAAAAACAAGACCAATAAGGCGTAGCAAGCTCGCGTTTTAAAACGGGCTTCAACGGTTTTATTTTGACAATGCTGGATGGATTTTTTAGCATCAATCACGATGAAGATGGAACCAATGGACTTAAAAAAAGAGCATATAACGCAGGTCGATTCCAATTTGGGCGACACTTGGGAAGCTGCCAGGGTGATCGCTGTGGACCGGGAGCATTATGCCTTGGCCTATGGAAACCAGGAAATACCGGCCGAAATAACCGGCAAGCTCATGTACAGCGCTGAAAGCCCGCTGGATTACCCTGCTGTGGGCGACTGGGTACAGATTCAAAGGGTTGACCAGGGTTCCCGGGCAATCATTCATGATATTCGTCAACGTAAAACCGTATTAAAGCGCAAAACAGCGGGCAAGAAAATATCCCACCAGCTCATTGCTGCCAATATAGACACGGCTTTTATTGTCCAGTCCCTGGATGCCGATTATAACCTCCGAAGACTGGAGCGTTATATGGTCATGGTCTATGATGGTGGTATCCAACCCGTGGCGCTACTAAGCAAAAGTGATCTGCTCCCACCCCATGCCATTGAAGAGCGCTTAGATGAAATCGGTTCGATATTTCCAGACCTTGGTATCATCGCTTTCAGCAATAAAACCGGGGACGGGCTGGAAAGCATATGGGCACTGCTGACACCCGGAAGTACCTATTGTCTCCTGGGGTCTTCGGGGGTTGGCAAGACAACCCTGCTGAATAACTTGCTAAAAAATGCGGTATTTGAGACCCGAAAGGTAAGAGAGAAAGATGGCAAGGGTCGGCACACCACCACACGCCGGCAGCTCATTGTACTGAAAAATGACGCTATGATCGTGGATACTCCGGGAATGCGGGAACTTGGGAGCCTTGCGGTCGACAGCGGTCTAAAGAGTGCGTTTCATGAGATCGACCAGCTAGCTTCCGGCTGTCGGTTCCATGATTGTTCACATACAAAAGAAAAAGGTTGTGCCATACTTTCGGCTGTAGCAGAGGGCATTCTTTTAAAAGAACGCTACCAGAACTATTTGAAAATGAGCAAAGAATCGATTTTTAATGAAATGTCCTACCAGGAAAAAAAGAAAAAAGACAAGCAATTTGGTAAGATGGTTAAATCGGTGATGAAATCTAAGAAAAACAAATGGTAACAACCAAAGGAGAAGCAGATGAAATGGCTTGCAGGGTTTCTCCTGGTCCTAACGACGGCGATGCCGACATCTGCTGGTGAGGTAGATGTGGTCCAGGTTAAAATTACAATAACCAGCGAGAGAACCTACCACTTCGATGTCACTGTTCTGCACGACGATACGGGCTGGGATCACTATGCAGACCAATGGGAGATCGTTGCGGCAGATGGAAAGATTTTGGGGACCCGAAAACTACTCCACCCCCATGTCAACGAACAACCTTTTACGCGAAGTTTGTCCGGCGTCGGGATTCCAAACAATATCCAACAGGTATCAGTCCGCGCACATGATTCGGTTCATGCCTATGGCGGCAAGGTGATGACCCTGGATATACCATCAGAATAGTAATTTTGGATCAACCTAATAAAATTGATCCAAATTAAGGCTTCAAGGGGTCAAGTGGGATACTAAATAAATAGGGAGGCCAGTGATGCTGGAAAATAGACGCATTGCACAAATTATAAAAAGTCAACCAGTCCTGGAGGGTGCGGGAGTCCATCTCAAGAGAGTCTTTGGATTTGGCAACACAGACCTGTTTGATCCATTTCTGCTGCTGGACGATTTTCGATCGGATAACCCTGTTTATTATACGAAAGGATTTCCCTGGCATCCGCACAGGGGCATCGAGACCATTACCTATGTCATTGACGGACAGGTAGAACACAGTGACAGCCTGGGTAATTCAGGGATCATTTCTTCCGGTGATATCCAGTGGATGACGGCCGGCAGTGGTATTGTTCACCAGGAAATGCCCACAGGGGATGAAAACGGTCGCATGGGGGGTTTTCAGTTATGGGCAAATTTGCCGGCCAGCCATAAAATGACCCAACCACGCTACCGGGATTTTACGCATGAGCAGATTCCCGAGGTGGTGCTGGGCAACGGCGTCTCGATTAAAATTCTTTGTGGCAAGGCCCATGGAAAAGAGGGTCCGGTTCAAGATGTTTTTATCGATCCGGCCTATCTGGACATCCAGGTTCCCGAGGGGCAGGTGTTCAAATACCCGACCCAACAAGGGCATACCGTGTTTGCTTATGTTATTGAAGGCCAGGGAAATTTCGGATCGCAGACCACAAAAAGCAAGGATAGCGGTCAGAATACTGAAACGTCTGCGATGATATCCAATGAAACCCTGGTCCTTTTTAGCGATGGGGACCAGGTGGTTGTCTCTACCAGAAATGATGCGGTTAGATTTTTGCTGATCTCCGGCAAACCCATCAGGGAACCGGTTGCCTGGCAAGGCCCTATTGTCATGAACACCCAGGAAGAATTGCAGCTGGCATTTGAGGAGTATCAAGCAGGCACCTTTATTAAATAGTGTCCGTCCAGAAATAGGGATTTTCGCGTTCGGACAAGGCGGACGTCAGAGTTGACCCGGAGTAATAGCGAGCTATTTTGAGGAGTTAAATCATGGCGTTCAA